>JAKPSR010000300.1 GCA_029571425.1 Spirochaetota bacterium
TGCCAATACCACTCGGTATAGGTCGACAGGGGAAGGTTGATCCGGGCGAGCTCTCGGGCGATCCCGTCGTCGATTAGCCCGCGATAGCTGTCGAACGCTTCCCGCTGGGTCGTGGCCAACGACTCGATAACCTGCGCCGCCTTTTCTGCGGGAAGCGCCTCGGGCGAGCGGCCCTGCTTATTGTCCTCGCTTTGCAGGGACACGTCGGTCGGCTCGGGGAGGTAACACTCGTCCTTGAGGATCGAGTAGCGGCCCGATATCTCGTTGAGCCGCGCGGTCCGGTGACGAATCCACTGCCGCGCCACGAAGATCGGGAGTTTGACGTGGAACGTAAGGATGACCTGCTCGAAGGGCGAGGTGTGCTGGTTGCGGAGCAGGTAGTCGATGAGCCCCGCGTCCTGCCTGACGCTCTTCGTCCCCTCCCCGTAGGAGACGCGGGCCGCTTGCACGATGCGCGCGTCCCCGCCGAGATAGTCCACCAGCCTGACGAAGCCCTTGTCCAGGACCCTAATTTCCTTATCGAGGAGGGCTTCCGCCTCCGGAACGACGCAGTGTGCCATGCCGGGAGTATAGCCCCGACCCCGATATCTTGACAACGGGGGCCCTTCCGGGATAATTTTAAGAACATTCTTCTGGAGCGGTGTCCGAGCGGCTTAAGGAGGCGGTCTTGAAAACCGTTGTACCGAAAGGTACCGGGGGTTCGAATCCCCCCTGCTCCGCGAACCAGGACACCAGGAGCGCGGGACAAGCTACCCACGTTGCGCGCTCCCGAAGAGCGCGAGGAGCGGTGCGAGAGAGGCCGAATCGGGCTCCCTGCTAAGGAGTTGTGCCCCAAAAGGGTACCGGGGGTTCGAATCCCCCCTGCTCCGTATTGTTTGAGACTATAGCTCAGCTGGATAGAGCGTCAGATTGCGGATCTGAAGGCCGGTGGTTCGAACCCACTTAGTCTCATCGGGCTGTCTTTCCGAAGACAGCCTTTTTTTAGCGCCAGTCGAGAGTCTGGCGCATGGAGAGATGCGAGAGCGGCTGAATCGGGCGGTCTCGAAAACCGTTATACCGCAAGGTATCGGGGGTTCGAATCCCCCTCTCTCCGGTAGGGTCGATCGCGCGACGCGTCGCGACGGCCGGACGGGGCACGGCGGTTTGGCGAAAGCCGGGCCGAGGCCGCTCACCCCGCAAGACAGACGCGCTTTGGAGAGATGTCCGAGTGGTCGAAGGTGCACGCTTGGAAGGCGTGTGTGCTCGAAAGAGTACCGAGGGTTCGAATCCCTCTCTCTCCGTCCGACCTCTTCGAATAGCCCAGGTCCTATGCAAGGGACCGTTTCCGAACCCCGCCAGATCCGGAAGGAAGCAACGGTAGGAAACCGGTTTCTGTGCCGTAGTGCACCTGGGCTTCTCGGAGAGGTTCTTTTTTTCTCATCTTGTCCCCATCACAAACCCGTTATAAAATGATGTCTATCAGTAAATCCAAAAGGATGCTTGCATGAAAAAGCATGTAACGATTTGTTCTGTTTTTTTGGGCATTGCGTTTTCCCTCGCGGCGCTTGGTTCTTGTTCCTCGGGATCGGGCGGCGGCGATAATGAAGGGCCAATTTATACGGTAGACGCGCGAACCGTAGAGGGCGTGTCTTTTAATATGCACAGCGTTCCTTCCGGCGGAACCTTTATCATGGGCGAGCATGTGGCAACCACTACCCAAACGGTAACCCTGACCAGAAATTTCTGGATGGGCGAGACCGAGGTAACGCAGGGGTTGTGGGAAGCCATATGAGGTGATACCTGGCCAGGATCGCCAGGTAGTGTACCGGACGATCTCCATGGTTTGGGAGTAAGTAATCCAGCCTACTACGTAAGCTGGTTTGACATGGTGGCTTTTTGTAACCTGTTGACGGTTGCGGACGGCAACATTGCTGATACCGAGCGGGTATATTACTCCGACGCCGGGTTTACCACGGCTTATACCGCGCCGGATGCGGCAAGCCATGCGCCCGTGTATGTAAACTGGAGCAGGAAAGGATACCGCTTGCCAACCGAAGCGGAATGGGAATATGCGGCACGGTACGTAGACGGAACGAGTTGGAATCGCGGTGACCACGTAAGCGGGGGGCCTGTGTATACCGATGAAACAGATCCAGACAAAATCAGTGATTATGCCTGGATCGAACAAGTTAGTAATCCTAGGGGCAGTAAGGAAGTGGGACAGAAATTACCGAATGCCTTGGGCTTGCGGGATATGAGCGGGAATGTATGGGAGTCGTGTTATGACTGGTATGCCGATTACGGCGGCACGGTTGTTAATGATCCCACTGGGCCTGCGAGCGGCGGCAGTGATCGTGTTGTTCGCGGCGGTGGCTGGGATGAAATTTCGCTGAACGTCCTGTGTTGTGCCACTCGGCTCAGCGTGGATCCGGCTGGGCGGTGGGCCGGCCTCGGCTTCCGCCTCTGCAGATCCGCGGAGTGAAGCGCAAGAATGGTGAGAAGAGGAGCATGAGGGGATAGTTCTTCCTTCCCTCGCCCGACATGGCCATTGCTTCGAACGGCTGTGAGGGTGGCCAGGGCGCGGCCCGTCCTTTTCCCTGCCTCATCCTTTCTCCTGCATCCCGCACCCGCTTTATGCTATCATATTCTCGGTGAAGATCCTCCTCGTCGCCCTTAACGCCAAGTATCCTCACGTGAATCTCGCCGTGCGCCTGTTGAAGGCGTACTCAGGCGCGCGGTGCGCGTCGGTTCGGGACGGGGTGGCGCGGGTATCGATCGGGGAGTGGAACGTGAACGAGCCGCCGCGGAGAGTCCTTCGCGGGATCGCAGAGGCAGGGCCCGACGCCGTGCTGTTTTCGACGTACCTTTGGAACCGCGCACTCACTGTCGCGATCGCCCGCGACGTTCGGCGACTCTTTCCCGACGTCATCGTCGGGTTCGGCGGGCCTGAGGCGACGTGGTCGGTCGGGTCGCTTCTCGCCGAGTGTCCGGAGGTGGACTTCGTCGTCGCGGGAGAGGGAGAGGAAACTTTCGCCGAGGTTGTCGATCTTCTTGCCGCGGTACCTGCCACGCGAGCCGATCGTCTCGCCGCCATTTCGTCGGTCCGGGGCGTTCGCGCGCGCGGCGCCGACGGCGTCGTTCGGTCGGGCGGCGACCGGCCGCCGATCGCGGACCTTGGCTCGATCCCCTTCCCGTACGTCGACCTCGACTTCGACCCGACGCATCGGATCGTGTATCACGAGTCGAGTCGGGGCTGTCCGTTTTCCTGCGCGTACTGCCTCTCGGCGCGGGACGAGGGCGTTCGGTATTACCCGCTCGAGCGCGCGCTGGCGGACGTCGACTGGTTCCTGTCGCGCAAGGTGCCGCTCGTGAAGTACGTCGACCGAACCTTTAATCTTGATCCTGAGCGCGCCCGCGCGATCCTCTCCCGGATACGGGACGGGTATACCGGCGTTACGCGGTTTCATTTCGAGATCGCGCCAGAGCTCGTCGACTCCGATCTCGCGGAAATCCTTGCCTCGATGCCGGCGGGTTCGGTGCAGCTCGAGGCGGGAATCCAGAGCGCGCGGCCCGAAACCCTGCGCGCCGTATCGCGCCCGGCTCGGCTCGAGGAGGCGCGCGCGGGGTTCGCCCGCATTCCGCGCGGCATCCACACCCACGTCGACTTGATCGCCGGGTTGCCGGGCGAGGGAATCGAGTCCTTTGCCCGCTCGTTCGATTTCGCCTTTTCGCTGGGGGCGGATATGCTTCAGCTTGGGTTTCTCAAGGTGCTGCCTGGCGCGCCGATCGAGGAGATAGCGCTCGCCGATCCTGGCTATACGTGGTCAGCGAGCCCACCCTACGAGGTGTTGCGGACGCCGAGCCTTTCCTTCGAGGAGCTTTCGCTGCTCAAGGACGTCGAGGCGGTTTTTGACGTATGGTATAACGGGTCGCTTGCGCGGACGGCGCTCGCCCGGCTCGCCTCGGGTTCGGACGGCGCCTTCGCCGCGTTTCGGGCTCTTGCCGATTTTGCGCGCGGGTGGTTCGCCGACCATGACCTTTCGTTTCCTCGTCGGCCGGCCGACGCCTTCGCCTGCGTCGCCGCCTTCATCGAATCCGGGGCGGACCGGTTGGCGCTCGAGTGCCTTCGGTACGATTTCCTTCTGCGCGGGAAGCCGGGCGCCTTTCCTCCCTGGTTCGTCCGCCGCTACGATAAGGCCGCGCACGATCGCGCGATCCGGGATATCCTGGGAGCCGTCCCGCGCCGCGTCGCCTACGCGCGGTCCGAGCTCGAGACCTTCGCCTTCGACCCGCGCACGGGCTCGGGCGGTGAGACGACGCTGCTCTTTTTATACGGCGATGACGGGTCTTGTGTGATACACTCGATCGTAGGAGAAAAAAGTGGACGTATCGATCATCAACCCCTTCCTAAGCGCGACGGTTAACCTCTTCGAGAACATGTTCGCGATCGAGGCGCAGGCTGGGGCTCCGTTCCTCCTTGAGGTCGAGCTCAACCATCGGTGGGAACTGTCCGGCCTTCTCGGGGTCACCGGCGGCTACCAGGGCATCGTGGCGGTGCGCTTTCCTAAGATGCTCGCCGATAAGATGCTGCAAAAGTCCGGGGTCGAGACGAAGACGGAAGAAGAGCGGTTGGATACCCTGAACGGCATGGTCGGCGAGCTGACCAACATCGTCGCCGGGAACGCGGCCACCGCTCTCGCCGACGTGCGGATCGAAATCTCCCCGCCGGTCGTCATCCTTGGGAAAAACCATCGGATCGCGTGGCCTCGGAACATGCCCGTCATCGGAATACCCTTTTCCACGCCGAACGGGCCGTTCGAGGTCGACGTGTGCTTTAAGCGATAGGCCTCTCGCGCGCGAATGCCTGCACGCCTGCAAAGAGTGTGTAAAAAGAACGCGGTCGGACGCTCGCGTTGGGCCTTGATCGCCTATACTTTGGGCCGGAGGCTCCGTCCCGATGTCTATTTTCCAAACACTCAAATTTAAATTTATCGTTTCGTTCTCCGTTT
The DNA here is from genome assembly GCA_029571425.1 of Spirochaetota bacterium. Lineage (GTDB taxonomy): Bacteria > Spirochaetota > Spirochaetia > Treponematales > Treponemataceae > Teretinema. The sequence continues at coordinate 4,989 of JAKPSR010000300.1, forward strand.
TTATCCTTTTTTTGTGCGGGATAACCGCGTGGATGTCGATCGCCGCCATGACGCGGGCCGCCTCGGGGGCCTTCTACCGAAACGGGCGGCCCCTCGTCGATCGCGTCGTGGAGGGGATAGACCCCGAGACCTTCGCCCGCCTCGCGCGCGACCTCGACGCGGGCGACCCGGCCTATGAGAAGACGCGGCTTTTCATGTACGGCGAGAAAAAGAAAAGCAACTGCGTGTACCTTTACACGATGGCGCGGACGGAGTCTGGGTCTTTCGTGTACGTCGTCGACGGCAGCGCCCCGCCGGACGACGAGGAGCACTTTTCCCCGATGGGTACCGAGGAGGACGTCGCGAGCTATGGGCCGGAATTCCTCAAGACCTTCGAGAGCGGCGAGCCGCAGGTTTCCGGCCTCGAAAAACAAGAAGGCTGGGGATGGCTGATATCCATGTATGCCCCGATCAAGGATGGTTCGGGATCAGTGCTCGGCGTCGTTGGCTGCGACTTTGACGGTTCCGAGCTTCGATCCGAGATCGTTTCCTTCGTGTTTAAGCAAGTCCTTGCCGCAGCCGTGTGCCTGGCGTGCGGCGTCGCCATACTCCTTTTTTTGACCGGTTTTATCTTTCGGCCGGTGGACCAAATCGCCGCGCCGATGCGCGAGATGGCGTCGGGCGGCGGAAACCTGACCCTAAGCATCCCGGTTCCCGCCCATAACGAGATCACCGTGCTCGCCACGCACTTCAACGGCTTCGTGCGCTCGCTCAGGGCCATCGTCCTCTCGATTCGGGAGGCGGTTCATTCTTTGTCTCGCACCGGGGATGGCCTTGCGGCCGACGCCGAGCGCGCGAACGGGGTCGTGTCCGACCTCGAGGAGGACGTCGCGCGGATTCGCTCCCTCGCGGCGAGCCAAACGGACAAAACCGAGGAAACCTTTCGCGGCATCTCGACACTGAACGATCGCCTGGAGGCGATCGAGGAGCAGATCGTCTCCCAGTCGTCCGCCTTGGCGCAGACCTTCGCCGCGGTCGAGGAGATGACGGCGAGCGTGGGCTCCGCGAAGGGCGTCATCGGCAGGATCGCCGAGCGGTACGACGCCCTCGTCGCCGAATCGGACCGTGGGCGGCGGCTTCAGGAAGAGGTCTCGTCGCGCACCGCCGAGGTTCTCGACTTATCCGCGTCCCTTTCGGACGCGAATACGACCATCAAACGGATCGCCAACCAGACGAACCTGCTCGCGATGAACGCGG
>JAKPSR010000311.1 GCA_029571425.1 Spirochaetota bacterium
CCTCCGGGAGGCGCACTCGCGAGTAGAATGGCCGGGTCTCCGCCGACAGGATCTCGACCTCGAGGCCGGGGGCCCCGCTCAAGCCCGAGGCGACGTTCACCCCGGCTATTCCGTTGCCAACGACGATCACGCGCATCAGTACCTTCCTCCCCAGCGATGCCCTTCCCTCACGAGAGGAGGGCATCGAGCCCATCGTTGAATTCGGCGCCCGATACCGAGCCCGTGAGCAAAGCCTTGATTAGGGAACGGACCTCGTTCGGGAATTTCTTCCAATAAGCGCCGGTCCAGTCCCCGATCTCGTCGCGAAGCGCGGCCTCGTCCGAGACCCTCATCGAGCCAAGGCTGTACGATACGAACTGCGAGACCATCTCGCGCATCGCGTCGACGGGGACCCCGTTAACAAGACCCTTGCGCGCGAGACCGGCGTAGCGGGCGTTCGCCTCCGGCGCCGCGCGCGCGTCGGACGAGCCGGGGGCGGCCTCGGGTATCCAAGACTCGACGAGCCGGTCGGCGTCCTCGGGCGAAAGCTCCGGAGCCTCGCGGGCGAGGAGGTCGCGGGCGAACTCGCGAAAGGTATTCTTGACCCCTTCCATGCTCCGCCCGATCGACTCGTTGACGACGCCCGTCATCGCTTTCGCGGCCCGCGCGGGGTCGAGCGATATGATCCCGTTCCCGGCCGAAAGGTCGCGCCTTCGGCGCTCGACGGCGGACTCGACCGCGTCGATCTCGCGGATGGTGCATCTGTTGAGGATGTAGTCTAGGGCGGCCATCAACTCGCTCGCTCGGTTATCGCTTGCCATGAGTCTACCATACTCCGCCCAGGCCCGTTTCGCAAGCGCCTTTATCGAATGCGGTCATTGCCTACCGCGCGGTCCATGCTCTATACTCAACGGCGATGGAACTCGAGATACTTGGGTCGGGGACAAGCCACGGGATACCGGTCATCGGCTGCGACTGTCCCGTATGCCGCTCAGGCGACTCACGCGACAACCGAACGAGGGCGAGCGCCCTTTTCCGCGGCGACTCAGGCGAATCGGTCCTCGTCGACGCGGGACCCGAGTTCCGCGTGCAGGCGATCCGCGCCGGGCTTACCCGCCTCGACGCCGTTCTCGTCACCCACACCCACGCCGACCACGTCCACGGCTTCGACGACCTTCGCATCTTCTCGTACGAGCGGCGCTTGCCGGTCTACGCGAGCGCGGCGGATATCGCCGAGATACGGGAACGGTTTTCCTACGCGTTCCGTCCCACCCAGGAGGGAGGGGGAAAGCCCCGCCTCGACCTCATCGCGGTCGACGGGCCCGTCCGCGTCGGCGACCTCGAATTCATCCCGATCCCGCTTCTCCATGGGGAACTGCCCGTCCTCGGCTGGCGGTGCGGTGACATCGCGTACCTAACCGACGCGAGCGCGATCCCGGAATCCTCGTTCGCCCTTCTCGAAGGGACCAAGCGCCTGGTGATCGACGCGCTCAGGCTCCGATCCCACCCAACCCATTTCAATTTCCGGGACGCACTCGCCGCCATCGAGCGGATCGCCCCGGACGAGGCGTGGTTTACCCACCTTTGCCACGATTTCTCGCACGAGGGCATCATGGATTGGCTCCGGACCAACGCCCCGGGCAAAAAAATAGAGCCCGTCTACGACGGGCTCCGCATCTCCGCCGACGGGCGGGATTAGACCTTCTTCGTCACGTAGCCGCTCTTAAGGCAGCGGGTGCACATCTTGATGGTCATCGTGGTTCCGCCGAGCACGGTCTTAACCTCGACGATATTCGGCTTCCACAGGCGGCGGGTGTGATTATAGGACTTACTGATCTTATTTCCGCTCATCGAGCCCTTGCCGCAAATTTCGCATCTCCGGGACATATAAACCTACCTTTACGTAAAGGGCGGGACGGCGCGAGCCAGAACCACCCATGATTCGCCGATATGGGAGCCTTATACTACCAAAAACCCCGGTTGGTGTAAAGGCCCCGGCGTCCTAAATCGTCCCCTCGTAGACGATTTTCTCCCGCCCGTCCACCGTTATCGTCAGCCCCGGCTCGAGGATGCGCATCGCGCCCGGGACCTGGGAAACCCACACGAGGCTGGGGTTTATCATCGACAGGATCTCCTCGCTAAGCTCGGTAGGGTTCTCGATGACGAGCCCGCTGACCACCCGGATAATCGGGACGAAGGACATATCGAGGTTTCGCGTTACCAGGATCTCGCCCCCCTTCTTTCGAAGGGCGACGAAAGCGTCTTCCAAGGTCTCGGCGCGGACCACGCGACCCGTCGCCCGGAACCCATCCCCCCCGCCGGCGACGCAATACGAGCCCTCGCCAACGCCGACGCGATTGGAGCAGCCGCCCCCGTTAAGGCCGCGCGCGAGTACGTTCCCGACGAAGACGACGCGGACGGTATTGACCATCATCGGGCTGACGATCGGCACCCCGGCGACCATGACCACCTTGTCGGCGAGCTTCAGGGCGCCGGTATCGAGGGCGGCGCGCATCGCGTTCTGGGTCATCTCCTCCGAGTCCTCGGCGACCTTGACGAGCAAGGGGACGACGCCCCAGTTGAGCAGGAGCTGGCGCCGCACCATCTCGCTCGGCGTCGCCGCGATAATCGGCTGCTCGGGGCGGAAGGTGCTCAGGAGCCGGGCCGTGTTGCCGCTCAGGGTCGGGGTCAGGATCGCGGCGGCCTCGATCTCGGTCGCCGTCTGGTACGCGGCGTGGGCCACGATCTCGGCAACCCCGCCCCGCTCGATGTCGAAACGGTGGAACTGCCGCATCTTGCCGCGGTATTCCTCCGAGGCCTCGACGGTCGTCGCGATCTTCGCCATCGTCTTGACGGCCTCGACCGGGTACGCCCCGTTCGCCGTCTCGCCCGAGAGCATGACGGCGTCCGAGCCGTCGAAGATCGCGTTCGCGACGTCGGTGAGCTCGGCCCGCGTCGGCCGCGGGTTCGATATCATCGAGTCGAGCATCTGGGTCGCCGTGATCACCGGCTTCCCGGCGCGGTTGCACGCCTGGATGATCCTCTTCTGCGCGAGCGGGATGCGCTCGGTGGCGAGCTGGACGCCGAGGTCGCCGCGCGCCACCATCACCCCGGCCGAGACCGCGATGATGTCCTCGATGTTGTCGAGGCCTTCCTCGTTCTCGATCTTGGCGATGACCCTGACGCCGGAGCCCATCGGCTCGATGAATCGGAGGATGGAGACGACGTCGGCGGGCGACGAGACGAAGCTCGCCGCGATGTAGTCGACCCCCATAGACACGCCGAACTCGATGTCCGCTCGGTCCTGGTCCCCGAGGATCGGGAGGTCGGGGTGTATGCCGATGACGTTGACGTTTTTCTTGCTCCCGATCGCGCCCGAGTTGAGCGCGCGGCAGGAGATGGTCTCTTTATGGTCGGTGCCGACGACGAGGAACTCGAGGAGGCCGTCGGCCACCAGGATGCGGCAATCTTTCTTGATCTCCTGGGGCAAGCGGGTCCAGCTCAAGGATATCCGGCCCGGCACACCGTCGGACGCGGCGACGCTCGGCGAGCCGTCTACGGTGAAGGTGAACTCGTCGCCCGCGCGCACCTCAACCTTCCCGTCGCCCGCGACCGGCCCGGTGCGAATCTCCGGGCCCTTCGTGTCGAGGAGGAGGGCGCAGGGAATGCCGGTGATCCTCGACGCCTCGCGGACGCGCTCCATGTTCGCGCGGTGGTACTCGTGCGTGCTGTGCGAGAAGTTAAAGCGGGCGACGTTCATCCCGGCACGCAGGAGCTCGCACAGGACGTCAAGGCTCTCCGTCGTCGGCCCCATCGAGCATACGATCTTGGTCTTTCGCGACAGCATCGCTACCTCCCCGGCGCTTGCGCGCCCCTTCCGTTACTGGTACTATGGCGTCCTAATATGAAAACGTTGAACGCGCCGGGCGACCTTAACATCGCGCGGGTACTCCGCCTCGTCTGGCAGGTCCGCGGGATCAGCCGGGTCGGGATAGCCCGGGAGCTCGGGATCGACAAGTCGACCGTGACCAAGATCGTCTCCTACCTTGAGCGCGTCGGGCTCGTCCGCGAGGCCGACCAGGGCTCGGCCGGACCGCAAGGCGGCAGGAAGCCGATCAGCCTCGAGGTCGTCGGGAGCTTCGGCGCGGCGGTCGGCATCGAGATCAACCCGGAGGGATTCCTCGCGGCGATCGTCGACCTCGACGGTTCGATCGTCGCCTCGGCGAGCGGCGGTTTCCCGCCGGGCCAGCGTTTCTCCCTCTTCGACGCCTTCGACGCGGCCATCGAGAAAATAGCGCATATTCTGGAAACACTCAACACCCCGGTCATCGGGATCGGCGTCGCCCTGCCCGCCATCGTGAACGCCGACGCGGGCACCGTGGTCCGCTCAATCCCGCTGATGATCCGGGAGGAGGTCGACTTTTGCGCCTGGGCGCGGAAGAAGTACGCCCTTCCCGTCCACGTCGAGAACGACGCGCGGTGCGGCTGCATCGGCGAGATCACCGCGCGGCGCGGGCTCGGCCTCGAGAACGCGGCCTTCCTCCTCGCCGAGCTTCGCAGGATCGAGGCGGACGAACGGAGCCCGAAAAACCTTTCCGTCGGTTTCGGCTTCGTGCTGAACGGCCAGCCGCACTACGGCACGGACTGCACCGCGGGGGAATTTAGGAGCGTGCTTTGGGAAGACGGCGACGCGGGCCAATTCCGCGAGTCGGCCGCGAGCCTGTCGGACAAGTCGGGCGGCGACGCCATCCTCGGCGAGCTCGCCCGCCACGTCGCGCTTATCGTCAATCTCCTGAACCTCGACAGCGTATTCATCGGCGGACTCGGGCCAGAGCTCACCGAGCGGCTCGTCGCGGCGACGACGCGCGAGATCGGGCGGAAGTGGCCCTACACCACGGCCGTCCGCTGCGCGGTCACCGCGGCCACGCTCGGCGAGCGCGCGGTCGCCTACGGGGCGGCCGGCCACTGCCTCGAGCGCTTTTACTCGCTACCCAACCTCAGCAAGCCCTCGGGGACGGGACCATCGCTCAAGGAAGCGCTTTCGGCCATCGCCGAGAACTAACCCCGTCTTTGCCGCCTGCGTATTACGCGAGCGAGGATCGCATCACGAGCCGCGCCTCGAGCACGACAGACTCAGGCGATCCCCCCGCGATGAGGGCGGCGAGCGCCGACGCCGCGCGCGCGCCCTTGTCGAAGCCGCTCTGCCTGACCGTCGTCAGCGCGGGCGAGAGGAATTGCGCGAAGGGGATGTCGTCGAAACCAACGACGGAGATGTCCGCCGGGATCGAGATCCCGCGGGCGGCGCATTCCTCGTACACGCCGAGGGCCTGGACGTCCGAGAGGCACAGGACGGCGCTCGGCCGGAATCCGGAGGAGAGAAGGTCAGAGAAAGCGGCGCGCGCGGCCTCGGCCGTCGCGTCCGCGGCGACGAGCCGGGTCTCGCCGGCTCCTGGGGGCGGCAAGGCACGGCGCGCGAGCGCGTCCGTGAGGCCGGCGACCCTGCCGTCCGCGAAATCCCCGGCCGACAGTATCGCGATCGCCCGATGCCCGCGAGCGAGGGCCGCCTCCATCATCTCCGCTCCGGCGCGACGCCCGTCGATGCCGACGTTTACCGTACCCTCGCGCGCGTCCCCGTCAACCGTTACCAGCGGCAGGTCCCGCCGCCCGATTATGTCCGCGCCGCCCGACACCCCCGAAGCCCCCGCCACTCCGATGGCGACGATCCCGTCGACGGCGGCGTTCCGTATCGCGTCGTCCATCCCGCCGCGGGCGGATTCCAGTATCTCGAGGGTGAGACCCTCGCGCCGGCAAACGGAGCCGATGCCGCGAAGGATCTCGACGGCGTGCGGGTCGCGGAGGCAGTCTTCTATGGGACGTGAAAGGAGGAGGCCCACGGCGCCAGTCCTCCGGCGCGCCAGGATGCGGGCGACCGGATCGGGCATGTACCCAAGCTCGTTCGCGACCCGCATCACCCGCTCGTAGGTGTCGCGGGATATGCGATCGGGGCAATTAAACGCGAACGAAACCGTCGTCTTCGAGACCCCGGCCTTCGCGGCGATGTCCATGATGGTGGCGCGCATCGGCTGGATTATAAACCGTCGGCGCGCGGAAAGATAGGCGGGTACGGACTATTCGGCGCGCCACCGCCCCGCGTCGAGGACGAGGCCGTATTCCTCCCTCAGCAAGCGGGCGAGACCCTCGCGAAGGGACGCGGAAACCAAATCGAGCCCGCCTGAGGCAGTGGGCCCCGCCGGCGCGCTCGTCAGGATCAGCTCGAGGAGCATCTTCGCCGCGACGAAGCGCCGCTCCTTGGGAACCGCGAAGAAAAGCGGGTCGTCGAGCAAGCCGATGATCTCCCAGGTTATTTGCTCGGCCTGGGCGTAAAGCCCGGCGTCCTTGTCTTGGTCGGTCACGCGAAGGGGAAGCTCGAAGGGAAGTCGGGGAAGCCGCTCGATCAACCGCTCAAGGTCGAAGAGTCCCACGCCGCAGTTGAAGAGGATCGGTTTCCCGCCGTCCTCGAAGCGCCGCACCGCGTCGGGACTCAGCGCGGGACCGATGTCGGCGCAGGTGATCCGCCCGGAGGGCTCGGTAACCAGGATACCGCCCTTCACGTCCATCGGCGTCTTCACCGAGGCCTCGAAGGCCGCCTCCTTCCCCGAGAGCGCGAAGATCGCGAGCGAGACGGGGTCGACGGTGTAGCCCATGTTGTCGATGTTGCCAAGCCACACGAAACGCACGCCGAGGCGATGAAGCTTTCGGTACAGGGGCGCGAGTATCTCGAAATTCTGCCCGTGCCCTCCCGGCATCGCGAGCCCGGTATGCTCTTGGCCCCACGCGCGGTCGAAGATCCTGCGTGGCTTCCCTTCAGAGGAATGGGTGATCGCCGCCATCATCGTCTGGGTCTCGGAGAATATCTCGATGGACGCGCACCCGATCCGGTCGGCGAGCACCTTGAGCTCCGGTCGAAGGATGTAGGCGCGAAACGCCTCCTGGATCGCGGCGTCGGTATGCACGCTCGTCATCTGGAAAGCGGGAAGGATCAGCTCGGGAAGGCTGCCGACAAGGTCACGGTACTCCTTCTTTTTCACGAGCAGCATGCGCAATTTCAAGAGAAGGAAACTGAGTCCGGGGGTCCCGTCTGGGTTGATGTAGGCGGGGGTATTGCCCTTCGGCAGGCCTTGGCAAAGGGCGGCGAGCTCGTCGAATCGTTCCCGGTTCGCCTCGAAAGCGTCCAGGTTCAACCCTTGGTTTTTCTTCAGGTCGACGTAGCTTGAGGCTGCCCCCCCGTTCAAGACCCCATACGCGGTCTTCGGGTACAGGAGAACGCCAATCCGGCGCAGGGCGGCCTCGTCAAAACGAAGGGAGCCGGACGAGGCGATCCCAAGCGACTCGGGCTTTATCGGAAGATCGAGGGCGTCGAATCGTTCGGCCGCGAGGGTTGCCGGCAAGGTGAGCGCGGCGGAACCCCGGCGATCAACGACTGAAGGATGGTCAAGGTCGGGAACCGATTCGGCGACAACGGTAGGGGCCTCGGGATAGGAACCCGCGTTAAGGTCATCAAGGAACCGGAGCATGCGGGGGAGGTCGACCCCCTCGGCAAGAAGCTGGGCGGCAAGGTGAGGATCAAGGTCGGACGGTTTCAACGATACAATACCTCGGTTCGGTGATCGGCGAGGGCCATCATGGCCCACGGGAAAACCCGTGCCGCGTAAAATTCTACCGTTTTTCGGGATTAAGTCAAGGCGCGAGAAGATCATACCACGGGAGCCATCGCGCGAGAAGTCGCCGATGGGATAGGCGAAATATGGAAATATACTGTTTTTCACCCTTTGGGTACGCCGGGGAACTCATTAAGGTCGAGGCCGACCTGCGGCGCGGCATCCCGTCGATCGACATCGTCGGCCTGCCGGACGGGGCGGTCCGCGAGTCGCGCGAGCGGATGCGCGCCGCGATCCGGAACGCCGGGCTCGAGTTCCCGCTCGAGAGGATATTGATCAATCTCAGCCCTGCCGGGCTCCGAAAGGAAGGCAGCGGGTTCGACCTCCCGATCGCCCTTGCCGTCCTCGTCGCCTCGAACGGCCTTGGCACGGGGCCCGACGAGGGGGCGGCCCTCGTCGTCGGCGAGCTTGAGCTCTCGGGACGCGTGCGCGGCGCGCGCGGTATCCTCGCCGCCGTAACCCTTGCCCGCAAGAACGGTATTACCCTCTGCCTTGTCCCGCGCGAGAACGAGGAAGAAGCCCGCCTCGCCGGCTCAGGCTCAATCGCCGGGGTGTCGAGCCTCTCCGAGGCCTTTCACTGCTTGCTGGCCGGGAGCGCGGGGCTTACCTACGCGCCCGACGCGGGTGAGCCAGACCGGGCCATGGCGCCCAACTCGCGATCGGCCGCGGAAGGCGCCATCCGCTGGCCGAGCGAACCGGGCGCCGACCTCGCGACGGTGCGTGGCCAACCGACCCTGCTCCGCGCCCTCGAGATCGCGGCGGCGGGCGGCCATCATCTGCTTGCCTACGGCGCGCCAGGCTCGGGAAAAACCCTTGCCCTCTCCCGTTTTTCCGCCCTCCTTCCCCTCCTGGACGAGGAAACGGCCCTCGTCGTGACGCGGATACACAGCATCGCCGGGCTTACCGGGCCGGATCGGCATCCCGACGCGCTCGTCTCCAACGCGCCCTTTCGGTCGCCGCATCAGGGAGCGAGCCTCGAGGGAATGGCGGGCGGCGGACGAGCCTGCGTCCCCGGCGAGATGTCCCTCGCGCACGGCGGGGTGCTTTTCCTCGACGAGGCTCATCTCTTCCGCGGGCCCGTGATCCAATCCCTCCGCGGTCCCCTCGAGACCGGACGCGTCGCCGTCTCGCGCGCGGGCCGTTCTTCCGTGTTCCCCGCGCGGTTCCAACTCCTACTCGCCCTTAATCCCTGCCCTTGCGGGAATTTCGGGATACCGGACCGAACCTGCGTCTGCCTTCCGGAAGCGATAGAACGGCACTGGAGGCGCTTCACCGCGCCCCTGCTCGATCGGATAGACCTCCGGATCGAGGTGCGCCCGCCCGACCCCGAGCGGCTCATCGAGGAAGCCGAGATTCCCCTCGCCGACGCGCGCGCGAGGATAGCCCGCGCCCTCGCGGCGCAGCGCGAGCGCCAAATGGACGAGGTTCCCCCTGCCGAGCGCGACGTCGGGGGCTGTCCATGGAAAAACGGATTTCTTCCTCCCGAAGGGATCGCCCGACATTGCGTCCTTCGCGGCCGCGCAAAGGAAGTTTTCGTGCGCGGTTCGCGCGCCCAATGCCTTTCCGGGCGAGGGGCGCACGGTGTGCTGCGGGTCGCGAGGACCATCGCCGACCTAGCGGGGCGGGCGGAAATCTCGGTCGATGACGTGGAGGAAGCCTTGGGCCTTCGCCGGTGGGCGGGCGCCCTCGCAGATTTTCTTTAGGAAGCGGAAAACGCGACGCGAGCGGCGAGCGGTTCGGGAAGATAGCGGTCGTCGATCGCGAGGCGACCGGCGGTTCGGCCGATCTTACGGTCGGGGCGCGCCTCCCCATGAAAGTCACTGCCGGCGGTAACGAGAAGGCCAAGCTCCCCGGCAAGGGCCTCAAGGCGTTTCCCGTCGACCACGCGAACGGCCGGATGCCAGGCCTCGATCCCGACGACTCCCCGATCCCGAAAATCCGTCAAGATCGACGGGATGTGGCCCCACGAGACATACAGCGACAGAGGATGGGCGAGTATCGGGAGCCCGCCCGCCGCCCGTATCGCGGCGACGGCCGCGTCGAGCGAGACCCCTTTGCGGGGAACGTAATACGGACGGTCCTTGGCGAGATACCGATCGAAGGCTTGCTGACGATTCCGGACTATCCCCCGATCGGCGAGGTAGCGCGCGAAATGGGGCCTGCCGACCACCCCGTTTGGGGAAAGGGCCTGCACCCCCGCGTACTCAACGTCGAGCCCGTCGGCGCGCATGCGGTCGGCGATCCCCCGATTCCGCTCCTCGCGATCCGAACGAAGCGCGGTTACCAACGACTCAAGGTCGACCAGCCCGGCGGGCGCGCCTATGTCGAGCCCGAGCCCCAGAAGATGGCACTCGCCCGGCTCCCATTCGACGTCGAGCTCTATCCCGGCCAGAAAGCCAATGCCAAGCCGACTCGCCTCGGCCGCGGCCTCCGAGTTCCCGGCGAGGGTGTCGTGGTCGGTTAGGGCGAACGTCCGTATCCCGGCGTCGGCGGCGTGCGCCGCGAGGTTCGCAGGGGTAAATGACCCATCGGAGGCCGTCGAATGGGTGTGCAAGTCGATCATCCTTCATATAGTAGCATAAAAAATGGACTAAACTCCACCATCTGTGCTATACTGGCTTGTATAACCGGTTTTGAGGTGGACGAATGCCAAAAGCAGTACAGTACAAGCCCAACTCGATCATCTACTTTGCCGGGGACGTCGACGATCGCGTGTTTTTGCTGCAAAAAGGGCGCGTCGCCCTCACCTCAACCGACATCGAGACCGGCAAGCAGGTTACCGAGTACATCCGCGAGGGCGAATTCTTCGGCGTCAAGTCCGCCTTGGGCCACTTCCCGCGCGAGGAAAGCGTGATGGTCCTCACCGATTCATACGTCCTCTCGTTCTCGACCGCCGAGTTCGAGGCCTTCGTCCAATCAAATACCCGCATCATCATGAAGATGCTCAAGGTATTCTCGAATCAGCTGAGGCATATCCACCGCCAGATCGAGTCGCTCCTCCACAGCGAGGAGCAAACCAATCCCGAGGACGGGCTCCACTCCGTCGCGACCGTCTTCTTCAATTCCCAGCAATACCGGGCCGCCGCGGAGGTCGCCGTCCGCTACCTCCGCCTCTATCCTTCCGGGAAATACCTGCAGGAGATGAAGCAGATCGCGCAAAACGCCAAGACGAGCGGCCGGTCCCTCGGGGAGTATTCCCCCGGCGACGAGCCCCGAAAGGCGGGCGGGCCCGTCGGGAACGATCCCAACCTGGCGATGACCCTCGCCGAGGGACTCGCCTCGCAGAAGAAGTGGGACGAGGCGTACAAGCAGTATCACTCGGTCATCGAGGTCGGGGACTCGCCGGTCATCGGCAAGGCATACCTCGGCGCCGGCCGCTGCCTCTATGAGCAGGACGAGTTCGTCCGCTGCGTCCAGCTTCTCACCGGCTTCATCAGCCACGACCCCAAGTCGCCGCAGATGGGCGAGGTCCTGATGTACATGGGCCTGTGCTACCAGAAAATGGGCGACGTCGACAAGGCCCGCGCCTTCTACTCGAAGGCGCAATCGATGGCGGGGCCCCAGCTCGCCCCCCGGGTCAAGGAACTAATCGCCTCGTGCGGAGGATGAGATGAGTGACGTGTTTGCCGCCTTTTCACGGTTCGCGAAGACATTCCCCAAGGGCTCGGTAATCTTCTCCGAGTTCGAGCCGGGGGACTGCTTTTACCTCATCCAATCAGGCCGCGTCCAGCTCATCAAGATCGTCAACGGCTTCGAGAAGAACCTCGACATCCTTCAGCCCTCCGAGATCTTCGGCGAGATGGCCATCCTCGAGAACTCGCCGCGCTCCGCCACCGCCATCGCCTACGACGACGTGAAGGCACTCGAGTTCAACAAGGCCAACTTCGAGGTATTGATGATGGGCAACCCCGCCATCGCGATGAAGCTCCTCAAGACCTTCGTCAAGCGCATCTACGCCCAAAAGCGCCGCTTCATGATCCTCACCGTCCCCGATCGCATGGCCCGCGTCGGCGACGTCTTCCTGATGCTCGACGAGACCCAGCCCAACATCGACAAGACCACCGACATCCGCACCTTCTCGACCACCATCGACGAGGTCGCGCGCTGGGCCGGCCTCGCCGTCGAGGAAGTCGAGGACGAGCTCAACCGCTTCATCGACCAGGGCAAGATGGAGATCTACGACGACCGCATCGTCGTCAAGAACCTCACCGAGCTGTACCGCTACGTCAACGCGCGGCGGAACAAGGATAGCTAGGCCCGGCCAGCCGTTGCCAAACGGGTGGCGTCTTGACTCCCCTCTACTGCATTGGTATACTTTCAACTCATGCGCCAAGATAGCTCAGTCGGCAGAGCAGCACCCTCGTAACGTGCAGGTCTTGGGTTCGATTCCCAATCTTGGCTAAAAAACAACCGGCTCCCTCGGGGCCGGTTGTTTTTTTATTGGCCAAGATTGAGAATCGAAACGAAAGGGCCGCCGAGCGAATGCGAGGATTAGCCGACAGGATGTCGGCGTCAGGCCCTGGAGGCGGCTCGAAGGGAGGACACACGACGTGTCCGACCGGAGAGGATTCCCAATCTTGGCTAAGAAAAACAACCGGTCCGCAGGGCCGGTTGTTTTTTTATAGGACAAGATTGGGAATCGAACCGGAGCGACGTCCCGACCGAAAGGGAGGGCCTGGCGCATGGACGCGCCAGGAGTCGCGTAGGCGGCCTGGAAGGAGCGCGCACGACGCGCGCGACTGGAAGGCGATTCCCAATCTTGGCTTATTCCAACTCCTTGCGTTGCAAGGAGTTGGGTCACTACCACCACAACGGACGTGACGCTGAATCCACTTGTGTGCAACGAATGTGCAATGAACGCATTCGAGCACTCTTGCCGGAGAAGCTCATGCTCGACTTTATCCTATCGACCCGCGCAAAATCCCCGAACCTATATGTTTCCTTCAAGAACCCTCTCACAGGAAAATATGGTACCAAACGTAGTACTGGCACGTCCGACCCAAAACAAGCGGAAAAGATCGCGTATAAATGGTTGGTAACCGGGGAATTCGACAAGAAGGATAACTGTACCCAACGGTCCCTGCTCGATGCCATACGCGTTGCAACGCTCACTCAGAGCGATGCCCGCGAGATAATTGAAATCCTAAAATCCAAAAAACTCATATCATCCGCTGTTCTCAAAACGGATAAGGCAAACATCTCATTTATATCGTTCCTTGAAAACTTCTGGGACTACGATAATTCTCCCTACGTAAAAGAAAAACTCCGGAAGAAGCACGGGATTCACAAGCGCTACGTCGCTCGTGAGAGCGGTGCTGTCAAGAACTATTGGAAACCATTCTTCAAGGATACGCTACTTGGCTCAGTCACCTTCGAACAAGTAAACGGTTTCATTGACTGGATTGGATCACTTGAAAAGCCAGGAAGCGCTAAAGGTAAAAACAGTGTCATCAAAGCGGGTACACTCCCCCTGAAATGGGCATTCCGAAATGAGATGCTAGAAAGAGACATTACC
>JAKPSR010000313.1 GCA_029571425.1 Spirochaetota bacterium
GGACTCGAGCTCGCGTTCCTGGCGCTTGAGGGTTTCTTGGACGGCGACCGAGTGGGCGCCGATCTCGTTCTGAACTTGCTGGTCCATCTTCTGCCGCGCCTCGGCGAACTCGGAGCGGAACTGCTCGACGAAGGCGAGGATCGACTGGTCGCTCGCCGTGATCCGCGACCGCAGGTCCGCCTCGATCGACTGAACCTGGGACTCGAGCTTGTCGGTATCCGCGCGGAAGCCATCCGAGATCTTCTGGAGCCGGGAGGAGAGTTCGGCGGCGTACCGCGCCTCGGTCTCCTTCCGCGATCGTTCCCCGTCCAAGGCGAGGGACTCGAGGCTCGAGTCGACCTTGTCCCGCCAGGCGGCGAGCTCGGCGGTGATGGCCTCCCCGCGGCGGGCGAGGTCCGCGAAGAACTCGTCCTCGAAGACCTGCAGTTTGTCGGAAACGTTCGCGTAGGCCTTCGACTTCAGCTCGTTGAGCTCGCCCTCGAGCGCGCCGAGGCGGGCGGCGAGCGCGTCGGCGCCGGAGTCCAGCTTCTTGGCGAAGGCGGATCGCTTCGCGGCCTCCTCCTCGGCGTAGCGCGCGAAGTCCGCGTTAACGCGGGACTCGGTCTCGGCCATCGCGGCCCTGAGGCCGCCGTCCATCCGCTCGACGTCCGCCATGAAGCGCTCGAATTGGCCGACGCGGTAATCCACGTCCTTCCGATGGGCGCCGAGGCTCTCCTCGATCGAGCGGGAGACGGCGTCGAAGCCGGTCGCGGCCTTGTCGGAGAGGGCGGAAAGCTTCGCCGACAACTCGACCTCAAGCTCGTCTACGCGCTGGCGCATCCCGGCAGTCTCCTGGGCGGCGGCGCGCATCTCCTCGCGGGAGGCGGCTATCAAGGCCTTCGCCTCGGCCTCCCACTCTGACTTGAATCCGCGGGCGAGCGCCTGCATCTCGGAGAGCTTTTCCTTCGCGTGCTCGTGGAGGGCGCCGGTCTTTTCCTCGATCGTCTCGCGGTAGCGGCCGAGCCGCTCGACGGCTTGGTCTTTTAGCTTGGAGAAGGCCGCGTCCTCGAGGGCGTCGGCGCGGCGCGTCGCCTCGGCCATCGCCTTTCTGAGGAGCTCCTGCAATCGTTCGGCCGCGGTGTCGACGACGCGCGAGCCAGCTGCCTGCGCGGCCTCGACGCGGCGCTCGAGGTCGGCGATCCCGGCCGCGAGGGCCGATATCGTCTCGCCCTGCACCTGGGCGAGCTGTCGCCGGTTCTCATCGGCGAACTCGGCGCGGAGGGCGGGAACGGAAGAGGTGATCTCGTCGAGTTGGCGCTGCGCGTTCCCGAGCTTCTTCCCGATCAGGTCGGCGAAGCCGGACTCGGAGGTGATGCGGGCGAGGTTCTCCTCGGCGAGGCCGGTCATCTCCATGAGCTTCTTGATGGTCTCGTCGTATCCCTGGATCTGGCGCTCGATCTCGCCGACGGCCTTGGTGCGCGCGAGGAGTTCCTCCTCACGCCTGCTCAGTTCCTCGCGGATCGACTCAAGCCTTTTTACGGCGGCGACGGCCTTCGCCTGCTGGACGTCGAGGGAAACCGAGGACTCGTCGAGTCTTGTCGATCGTTCCTTTATGTAGAGGTCGAGGTCGGCCTTTAGCTTGTCCCCGAACTTCTTGACCTTCTCCATCGAGCGGTTGTTTTTATCGAGCTGGCGGAATAGGAGGACGATGAGGAGGCAAATGCCCATCGTCAAGAGGTTTCCGGGAGTAAAGACCATTATCGAACCCACCCTTTTTCGATCATGCGTGTGGGGTCTATTTTAGCACAATACGGACCAATTGGCGATAGTCGGAAAAGGAAAACTCCGGAGCGCTCAATCCCCGTCGAGGAGCGCGGGCGCGAGCGAGCGGCCCGGCGACGAGGGCGGCTCGCATCCCGGCCCGCCGAGCCCCCTCGACGTCGTGCGAGAGGCTGTTGCCGACGTAAAGGACCCGCGATGGATGCGTCTTGAGCGCGTCGGCGAGCGCCTGAAAGGGAATCGGCGATGGTTTGAGCGCACCGACGAGCTCCGAGCCGATGACGGCGTCGCACAGGCCGGCGAGGCCCCAGACGTCGCCCTTTTGGTCCGGTCGAAAGTCTGAAAGGAGCCCAAGGCGAAGCCCGGCGGACTTAAGCGAGCGAAAGGCCTCGGCGACGTGGGGGAAGGTGCGCACGCGCGCGAACACGGAACGCCACCCGTCGTAGACCAGTCGATCGAGCTCAAGCCTGGTGGCCTCGGCGTCCGCGCCGATGCGACGTGCGACGAGGGAGGCCTGCCATGCGTAGAAGTCAGCGTGCGCCTCGCCGGGATGGGCGGCTTGCCACTCGCGAATCTCGCGCCGCGCCGCGCCGAACGCGGCGAAGAGGGCATGGTGGCGCGCGGCGAAGGGGACGAGGCGGGCGTACAGCGACCGGTTCGGGTACAGGGTGCCGTCAATGTCGAAGGCGACCGCCTCGATCTCGTTTCTCATTTCATTTTTATACTATACAGAAATCGCGCGTGTCCATCCTCGCGGTCCTGGTCAAACCGCCAGCGGGCGAACTCGGCGCGAAGGTACTCGCGTACCTCGGCGGGGAGGGCGGCGGTCGGTGTGAACGTGACGAGGGTCGCGGGTACCGAGCCGTCGGCGCGCACGGTGAACGCGACGGTTACCGTCCGGTCCGAGTCTATGAGTCGCGCGAGGTGCGGCGGGAGGGCGATCGCGGGATCGGCGGGATAGACGAGGCGGCGCGGCCGACCGTCGAATACCACCGGGCCTGAACCGCTTGCCTTCGCGCGCGTGGAATCGCCCGTCGAGCCGGCCGTCCCAGCGACCGACGCCTGGCGGGTACCTGAGTCGGAACCAGAAACGTCACCCGAATCAGATCCCGCGGCGCTCGCGTCGCCGATCGCGGCGAGGGCGCGCTTGGTCTCCGCCGAGGCGTCGGCGCCGGAGGCCCCGGACCTCGTCGTCTGGTTCTGCGACGACGCGCCTGAGGACGATCCGCCGCCGCGCACCTTCGCCGTCGCCGCCACCCCCTCGAACTCGGAGACGGACCTTCCCGATGATTCCCTCGGCGCCGTCGACGCCCGCTCGCTCGAGTACTCGAGCACTTCCGCGGCGGAGTCGTTCGTCCGCGGGGTCGAGAGCGGCGTCGAGAAATTCGGGATACCAAGAGAGGGCACGGTGGCTCCCGCGGCGGGGCTACCGGCGGACGCGGAAGCCGCCTTCGACGCGGCCTTCGCTGCCTTCGCGTTCTTCGTGGCTTTCGCTCGCGCAGGTCTTGGCGCGTCGTCGGAAGAGGCGCGTGACACTTCGCGTGGCGCGTGGCGCGGCGCCAAGTTCAGCGAGACGGTCTGAAAGCGCACGTCGTCCTTCTTCCTCGGGCCCGCCGGGGCAAGAAGGAACATAATGAGAACGAGCGACCAAAACGCCAGGCTAACGAGGACGCTTCGTTTAAGGCGACGCCGCTCGCGATCCGAAAGGTCGGCCATAGGCTACTCGCGCGTCCTCAGGTTCACCCCGACGAAGCCGGTTCGCCTGAGCGAGTCGAGAACGCGGACGATCGTCCCGTTTTGGGTACGCTCGTCGGCCTCGAGGCTCACGGGCACCGCGTCGCGCGGTGCGGCGATGGAAAGCCGCTCGAGGGCGGCGTCGAGCCCCTCGATCGGGACGCTCTCCGAATTGACCATCACCGCGCCCTCGGCGCTCACCGTGATCGTGATGCCGTTCGTCCTCGTCCCCTCGGCCGTCTCCGACGCGGGAAGCTGCAGGCTGATCCCGGGCAGAACGGCGAAGGTCGTCGAGACGAGGAAGAAGAGGATGAGCTGGAAGACCACGTCGATCATCGGCACGAGGTCAACGACCGCGCGGGTCTCGAGCTTACGCTTGAACTTCATGCTTCTTTCTCCCCGCGACCAAGAGTAGGACGAGGTCGCTTACGGAGGACTCCATCTCGGTGACCATTCGGTTCACCTCGGCGATAAAGTAGTTATAGAAGATGACCGCCGGGATAGAGACCACCAAGCCGGCCGCCGTGGTGACGAGCGCTTCCGATATCGCGCCCGCGAGGACGGCGGGGTTTCCCATCGTCCCCATATTCCCGAGGACGCCGAACGCCTGGATGTTGCCGGTGACGGTCCCGAGGAGGCCGAGCAGGGTCGAGATGTTCGCGACCGTGCCGAGGGTCGAGAGGTAGCGCTCGAGCCTCGGTATCTCGCGGTTCGCCTCGTTCATCACCGCCTCTTTTATCGCGGTCTCCGTGTAGTCGCGGTACGCGATGCCGGTCTTCATCAGGCGCGACACGGGACCCTCGACGGTGTCGCAGATCGCGCCCGCCTCCTCGTAGTGTCCCTTATCGATGCTCGCCCGTATGCGGGGCAAGAGGTCGCGCTGCCCCTTGCGTATCGTGGCGTAGAATAAAAGCCTCTCGACGATGATGACGGTCGCCGCGAAGGCGCACAGGGCGATCGGGATCATGACCGGACCGCCGGAAACCAAAACCTTAAGCATGGAAGCCTCCT
>JAKPSR010000321.1 GCA_029571425.1 Spirochaetota bacterium
ATGGCTTCGTGGGGGAGTTATGTGTTTGAGCTTTGTCGCATTAACGCGAATCAGGGGTTGACGGCAGAAATAGACTGGAATTACACTTCTTGGAGTCGGCGTTGCCGGAAAATTCTGATTGGATTAGTTGTTCGGGGTGCAAAAACAGTCGTAGTTCGGGGGAAAAACCGAATTTTGACCCGAAACCGCAAAAAACCCGAAATGACAGTTCCTATCAGTCGCAAAAAACCCGAAATGACAGTTCCTATCAGTTGACGATTCGCCAGATACCATTGACGACGGTTCGCTGGACTCGCGCGAAGCGTATGCCGACGATTCAGGGTACGACGTGAACGATGGGGATACCCCTTCCGAGTATAGCCAGGAAGATAAGGACGAGATTCAGTAAGACTCCCGTTCCCGCGACGATGAAGCCGGCCGCCCGTTCGCGCCGGTTTTTTTTTCGCCCTTGCCCCCTCGCGGACATTGAGTGCGCGGTCACCGTAAGGATGAGACCGGGCGGGCACCAAGGAAGGGCCCTGGCGAATACGGCCACGAGCGAGAGGATCGCGATCGCGTCCATGCCGTTAGTGGTAAGCGTCCGTAGAAAGATAAGAAATTGAAGGAAGGCCCCAAAGGCCACGGAGATCGGCTTTATCGGGTCAGGTCGTTCCGGGACGGCACCTTCCTCGCTTGCGCGCGCGATTGCCCGTTCGGCCTCCTGCCTATCCTTGCCCCCATGGAGGAGGCAGGCGTACCGTCCCCCTTCCCGCGCGAAGAGAAGGACTGGCGTCCCCACGGAGACGGACAAAAGCTCGTCCCAGCGGATGAGTTGTATGCGCCCGTTAGCCCGCAACTGCATGAACGTGGTGTGCTTTGCCGGGATGCTGGTCGGACACGATACCGCGGCGGGCCCGTTAGTCGAGAGAGTGTTACTCGCGAGGGCTTTGCTCGCGAGAGCTTCGCTCCCAAGGTTTTTACCTTCCAAGCCTAGTTTGTCGCGGAAGGCGTCCGTTATGGCGCAGGGCAAGCCGTTCGTCAGGGAACGCATGAGCCTCGCGCGCCTTCGCGTTCTCACGGCGAGCGAGACCGCCGGTATGGCGAGATTGAAGAGAACCGCGATGGCCGCGATGAGCGACGAAAGCGCCCAAATGCCAAGGCGGGGAGTTTCCGCGCCTGCGATCATGTCGGGATCCCCCTTCGTATGCTATAGTGCTTGCCTATGGACATATCACGATTCGTTACGGGACCCCTTTCCGTTAACACCCTTCTCGTTCCCGCGGGCGATCAAACGGCCTTGCTTGTCGATCCGGGGGGGTATCCCGCCTCGATTATAGCATACCTCTCCCAATCCCACATCACCGTCTCCGCTATCGTCATGACCCATGGGCATTTTGACCATCTTCTCGGCCTCGGTTATTTTGCGAAGGCGTATCCTGAGGCGGCAATCCTGGTGCATCCCGATGATTCGGTCTTTCTTGGGCCTGGCGCGCTTGAGCGTCACTATGATTTTTTCGGCAAGATAGGGGCCGAGTCGGTGATCAGGCGATATCGGGATCCGGTACCGCAGGCTACGGGAAGCCTCGTCGAGGGCATGGTTTTAGGCCCGTGGCATGTGCTGCATACCCCGGGACATAGCCCTGGGTCAATCTGTCTTTATAACGAAGGGAACGGAACCCTTGTGTCCGGGGATACCCTGTTTCGATCGGGCTGGGGAAGGACCGACGGGCCCGGCGGCGACGAGGCGGCCTTGCTTGAAAGCCTTAAGCGCCTATTCACCCTGCCGGACGAAACCCGCGTCATCCCGGGCCATGGCGGCGAAACCACCATAGGCCGGGAACGGTTCGCTATTTAACCTCGGCGAGGGATTCCGACACGCTGAAGGCGTGATCCCCCAGCTTTTCCACCGCGCGCACGATATCGATGTACAGGAGTTCGGCGCGCACGTTGGCGCCTTCCTCAAGTCGCTTGCGCGCGATTTTCTTGAGATTCTTGCGGAACTGGTCGATCTGGTCTTCTATGCTCGCCGCCTGCGCCAAGGCCTCCGCCGAAAGGGGCTTATTGAGGTTGGCGTGTATGAACCGGAGGAACTGATCGACGAGGTTGAAGTACGGGCAAAGGCTTTCGTTGTCTTCCTGCTTAAAGGAAAGCTTCTTTTCCCAACTGCGGTCAAAGAGCATTGCGACGTGGAAGATGTTGTCCGTGATGCTCTCGAGGTCGTCGACGATGCGGAGCATGAGCCTGACGTTCCCGAGGGAGCGATCCGAAAGGGGAAGCTGCGAGGTTTTGACGAGGTAGGCCGAGAGGGCCTCCTGCATCTGGTCCGCGTAGGTTTCCTGTTGGGCGAGGCGCGCGAGTATGTCCCCGGCCTCTGGCGGGCGCTTGGTAAGCGTCATGAGCGAGCCGAACATTTCCTGCACGAGGTCGCTCATGGCGACGATCTCGCTTTCCGCGGTAAAGATATACGACTCGGCGTTCTCGCGGCCGCCGACCGTGGGCGGGAGGAGTCGGTACTCCGTCGGGGGCTCGGACTCCCCGGGCTGGACGAGAACCTCGACGAAGGCCGCGATGTGGTTCACGAACGGCAGGAAGATGATCGTGTTGACGGTGTTGAAGATCGTGTGGAGCATGGCGAGGTGCGTGGTGATCGTGTCGAGATTGACCTCGCCGGGGACGATGAACTCGATGAGCCTGATGAACGGGTGGAAGAAGATCATGGCGAGAATCGTCCCCGCCACGTTGAAGAGGACGTGCACGGCCGCGGCCCTGCGCGCGTTGAGCTTGGTCCCGATCGCGGCGAGTACCGCGTCTATCGTCGTTCCGATGTTGCTTCCCAGGACCATGGCCGCCGCGAACTCCCACCCGAGCATGCCGTTGTGAGCCATGGTGAGGATGATTGCCGTCGCCGCGCTCGAGGAGTGGAGGATTACCGTGACCAAGAGACCGACGAAGACGCCGACGAAAAGTCCCCAGATGCCCTTGTCCGCGAAATACGCCACGAACCCGAGCTGGCTCGCGTCGACGTTGGGCATGGAGTGGGCAAGGAGGTCGAGCCCCATGAAAAGGAGGCCGAAGCCCATGAGGGCCTCGCCGAGGCTTTCCTTCCTGAGCTTGCGGAAGAAGGTGAGGAAATAGCCGAACCCAAAGAGCGGGACGGCAAAGAGGGTGATCTTAAACTTGAAGCCGAAAAAGGACACGATCCACGCGGTGATAGTTGTTCCGATATTGGCGCCGAAGATGACGCCGATCGCCTGCTTGAGGGTCAAAAGGCCCGCGTTCACGAAAGAAACGGTCATTACCGTCGTCGCGCTCGAGGACTGGATGATCGCGGTCACCCCAAGGCCCGTCAACACAGCCAGGATGCGGTTCTTGGTCATCAGGTTTAGAATCCGGTGAAGGCCGTCCCCGGCGCTTTTCTGGATGCCGTCGCTCATGAGCTTCATTCCATAGAGGAGCAAGCCCAAGCTTCCGATTATCTCAAAGATCATGATCGCTTCTTTCATGCGGCGAGGATACCAGAAAGGGGAGTCCCTTTTCAACGGTTGAAACTTGGTATAGGATAAAAAGCACATGAAACGCGCATTTTACTTCGGTACCGCTTTTTTCGCGATCGTAACCGCCCTTGCGGCCTGCTCGGGCAAGAATCCCTCGTTTTTCCCCGCGACCGAGGACTCCTCGGCCAGCGTTCAGGGCGAGGCGCGCGCGCCGAGGCGCGAGATGGCGCCGTTTAGGGTCGTTCTTCACGCGGAGGGCGAGTTTACCGAGCGCGCGAAGCTCGCGGACTTCCTCCGCGCCGAATACGGGGACGATTCCTCGGGCGGCATGCTTATTGAGGCCGAGAGCCTCCGCTTCGCCGAGCCGCTTCCCGAAGGCTCGATCGTCATCTTCGTCGGCGCGGACGAGCAGGACTCTCGAGATCTCGCGCGCCTCAGGGACGCCTCTCCCGCGCTTCGCGTCGTTTCCCTCTTTGCCCTCGCCGAGTCCCTTCCCCTCGAGGCCCTTTGCGATTTGGTTATCGACCTTGATGCGGGTAGCGGCCTCTTGGAACAGGAGGAGGCGAGCGCCCTTTCGCGCTTTACTGACGCGGAAATCGGTTTCTTGCTGTACGTGGCGGCCAAAGAGGTACGAGTGTATTTGCTGCAAGCCCTTAATCGTGCCGATTTCGATGCTGTTGACAAAGGAACTTTCAAACAGTGCATAGGCTTTTGATTTGCTCTTGCCGTCAATCGTTTTTTCGCTGTATATAAACCATTC
>JAKPSR010000328.1 GCA_029571425.1 Spirochaetota bacterium
CCGCGTGACAACAGCCCGTAAGGATAACGAGACCGCGCGGGGTGTCGGCGACCAAAAAAAGCTCGTCGGGAACCGCGTCGGGAACGGAACATCCCAGATCATCGAAAAGAAGCGGGCTCGGAATCTCGAGCGGATGCGCGCGCGGAATGTCCCCTATCAGGGCGATCGCGCCGTCCGCGATCGAGGTTTGGCCGACGACGGGCACGAACCGACCGTCGCGGGAAAGGGCCTCCCGGCTTTCGGCCGAAAGGCCAATAGGCCGACAGGTTCCGGTGCGAAGGCTGTAATGGTCTCGATACACCCCGCTCGAGGCATGCACGCGCGCGTCCGGATACCGCGCGAGAAACTCGGGAAGGGCGTCAGTATGGTCGTAGTGACCGTGGCTGAGCGCGATCTCCGCGGCGCGCGAAAGATCGATCCCGCAGGCATCGGCGTTCGCGAACAGGGTGCCGCGCCCAAGATCGAAGAGAACGGCCCATTCGCGCCCGTCCGCGCCCCGAGCCTCGACGAAGGCGGAGAACCCGTGCTCGGCGAGGAAAGGCGGCGCGGCGGCGTTGTCCGCGAGTATGGTGACGCGCACGGCGATCGCTTGATTCATCGGGTCAATGATCGCATCCATTCGCCCCGGTGACAAGGGTGCCGGCGAGGAATTGGGCGACGATCTCCGACGACTCGAGAGGCGGGGCGCCGACGCACACGTGAATGCCGCGTTCTGAGAAGAGGTCGCGCGCGCGGCTTCCCATCCCGCCCGCGACTATGTGGGTTACCCCCTTCTCGCCGAGGAACCTCGGCAAGAGGCCGGGCTCGTGCGGCGGCGCGGCGATATACTCTTTCTTTGTCACGGACTTGCCGTCGTCCGCGACGTCGAACGCGTCGAAACCGGCGCAATGGCCGAAGTGCTGGGTAAGGCGCCCGTCCGCGACGGGCACGGCGATCTTCATCATGCTAAGCTCCTTGCTATCGTGTCGTATATCTCGCTGATGGGCGAGTTAGTAAACTGCGTGACGAACGGGCGTCCCTCGTCGCCGGACGCCCCGATGGCGGGGTCGAGCGGTATCGAGCCGAGGAACGGAACCTTGTATTTGGCGGCGAGCCGCTTTCCGCCGCCTTCCTTAAAGACGTAGGTAATTTCCTTGCAGTGCGGGCAGACGAATCCCGCCATGTTCTCGACGATCCCGGCGATGGGAAGCCCGAGCTGCGAGCAGAAGTTGATCGACTTCGAGACGTCGACCGCGGCGACCTCCTGCGGGGTCGTCACGATGATCGCGCCGTCGGCGTTCCCGATCAGCTGGATCACGGAAAGGGGCTCGTCCCCCGTGCCCGGGGGGCAATCGACGATCAGCGCGTCGAGCTCGCCCCAATCGACGTCCTCCAGGAACTGCCTGATGACGCCGTTCTTCATCGGCCCGCGCCAAATGACGGGCGCGTCCTCGGCCTGAAGCATGAAGCCGATCGATATGACCTTAAGGCCACCGATGGAGTCCATCTCCACCGGGACCATCTTCTCTCCGTCGCTCATCATCTTTGCGCCGGCGAGGCCAAGCATCGTCGGCACGCTCGGCCCGTGGATGTCCACGTCGAGGAGCCCTACCCTTTTGCCTTTAAGCGCGAGGCTCGCGGCGAGGTTCACGGCGACCGTACTCTTCCCGACGCCTCCCTTCCCGGACATGACGACGTATTTCTTCGCCACGCCCTCCATCTTCACCGATTCGATTGACATATCCTCTCCCATATTCCGGCGATAGCCGCCGGCACCTTGCTTTCGAGGCTCTCGTCCTCGCAATACTCGATCACGCTTTTTCCCCGGATCTGCGCCTTCGTGACCGCGGGATCATAAGGAATCTCCCCGGCGAAGGGCACCCCGTTCCTCTCGCACCAGCTCCGTATCTCGACGGAGAGCTCCGCGTTGATGTCCGCCTTGTTAACGCACACCGAGAAGGGTATCGAGAAATGGCGAGCCAACGAGGCGACTCGCTCAAGGTCGTGTCGGCCCGAGACCGTTGGCTCGGTGACGATCAAGACCTCGTCCGCGCCGGTGATCGACGCGATGACGGGACATCCGGTGCCCGGCGAACCGTCGACGATGATCCAACGCGCGCCCTCGGCCTCGGCCGCCTTTTTCGCCTCGCGCCGCACGGTCGTCACGAGCTTCCCCGAGTTCTCCGCGCGGGCGTCGAGCGCGGCATGAACGAATGTCCCGAAGCGGGTGTCCGAGACGTACCACTCCCCGCAGCGGCGATCGAGAAACTCGATCGCGTGGGCCGGGCAATGGTGAACGCAAACACCGCAGCCCTCGCAGGATCCCTCGTCGATCTCGCATCCAGTCATATACGAAAGACGCACGGCGCCGAAGCGGCAAAGCTCGACGCACCGCGCGCACGACCCTTCCTCACCGGTCGACAGGCACTTGCTACCGTCGACCCGCGCCACATGACCGCTGACGAACTCGTTCGAAACGCGCGCGCGCGGGGCAAGCACCAGATGCAGGTCCGCGGCGTCCACGTCGCAGTCGGCGAGG
>JAKPSR010000339.1 GCA_029571425.1 Spirochaetota bacterium
CCCGCGCGTACAACGTCGCGCAGCGCGGGGTGTATACCCGCATGGGCTTTTCCCCCCGGTGGGACCCCGAGTTCTTGTACATCGTCGCTCGCCTTTTCAACAGCCGCTTCGAGGAAGGGAGCCCGCTCCTTTCCTGGCATCGCGCGTCCCTCGCCGAGTCCGTCGATTACCTTCGATCCTGGACCCGCGACATCAATACCTCGTCACAGGCAGAGGACGATTTCCAGTTCAAGTACCTGTACGATCCGCCCTACAAGCTCGTGACCGGCGGCCGAAACCTCTTTTCCTATATGCCGAGCGACGCGCTCTTCGTCCTGCCCGCCGATAAGATCCAAAACCTCGATTTCCGCTGGGTGTCGCGAAACGGTAGCATACCGATTCAAGACGACATCATTTACATGGGAATCTGCAAAAAGGCTCGCCACCTCGAGGCTGCGGAAGCCTTTTTCGCCTGGTTTTTCTCGGAAGCAACGCAACGGACCCTCTTGGAGCGCGGCAAGACGATGGGGACGATGCGGCGAAGCTTCGGCATCTCGGACGGGTTCTCGTCCCTTCGCCCGGTCAACGAGCGGGCCTTCCCCCTATACTACCCCGCCCTCCTCGGGCACCTTCCACCCGCCGAGTCACTTGGCGTGCCGCGCATCCTGCCGAATAACTGGAAAACGCTGAAACGGCAGATCGTGCTCCCCTACCTCGTCGAGGCGGTTAAGGTGGACGAAAGCGCGCGGAAAACCCTTCCGGACCTCGGAGCCCGATTGGCCGAGTGGCGAAAGACGAACTAACGCCCGCTTTAAAAAACGATAAACCATCCTCCCGTATCTACCGATAGATATAGTGGAGGACAAAGCCATGCTTTCGAACGTCGGTCCGCTTAGGACGCTTTCATACAGTATGCTGTCCACCGTCTCCGCCGGTGGGCGCACTTCCGTGCCCGTCAAGCCGAGCCAATACGTCTATTCCCAGTTCCAATACGTCTCCGGGGTGCCGGCGCAAACCGGGCAAAGCGGGATATCGATCGATAAACTCAAGATACTCAACACCCTGATCGACCATCTCGTGACGATGAAGGGAAAAAACGCCCAGCCCCAGTTTCCCGATTCCTCCAGTCTGAGCACGGAACAAATCGACGCCTTGATCAAGCAATACCAAACGGAAATCAAGACGACGACAGCCGCCGCCGAGAACCTTCTTTATAAGCCCCAAATGCCCCAAACGGGGGCCGTCTTCTCCCTCGTCGCCTAACGGTTTCTCTCCATACGCCGCCGTTCTTTCACTATTTTCGCTAACTCCTCGAAAATGTAACCTTTCCTTTACATATCTTGCACAAATCCCCCAAATCCGTTAGGTTACTAGTAACAAAGAGAGAAAACACTCTTCTGCAACCAGTTCTCTAGAAGGAGCAAGTATGACGATTAACGACATCAAGCACCCCAAGGTTAAGGCCTGGGTCGAGGAAGTCGCCAAGATGTGCCAGCCGGACAGCGTATACGTCTGCGACGGCTCGCAAGCCGAGTACGACCGTCTGATGAAAGCCATGGTCGATTCCGGGCTTGCCACCCCCCTGAAGAAACGCCCCAACAGCGTCCTCTTCCGCTCCCAGCCCTCGGACGTCGCCCGTGTCGAGAACCGCACCTATATCGCCTCAAAGAAGAAGGACGAAGCCGGCCCGACCAACAACTGGATCGATCCCAAGCAGCTCAAGGCCACGATGACCGGTCTCTACACCGGTTGCATGAAGGGCCGCACGATGTACGTCATCCCCTACTCGATGGGCCCCGTCGGCTCGAACATCGCCAAGATCGGCATCGAGATTACCGACTCCGAGTACGTCGTCTGCAACATGGACATCATGACCCGCGTCGGGACCAAGGTCCTCGACGTCCTCGGCACCAAGGGCGAG
>JAKPSR010000360.1 GCA_029571425.1 Spirochaetota bacterium
TGCCGATGCCAGAGTACTCTTCCGCGATAAGACACTCGGGCACGATGTGGATGAGGCCCGCGGGGCAGCCGTTCGCCACGATCTTCGCCTTGGTGAAGTTCGTGTTCGAGGTTATGGCGTCCGCCTTCGCGTAGAGAGTTCTGTATACGTCCTCGCCGTGACGCTTGGGGTAGCTATTGATGTCGGAGCCGTGGAAAGCGGTCACGAGGGCGCCGCACATCCCGCATTCCTTCAGGTACGCGCCGATGAGGCCGTTCACGCCGAAGTGGCAGTGGACGACGTCATAGCGCTTTCCCAGGAAGGCGTTTCCGAAAAAAAGCAGCTTCAGGTTCATGGCGACGGTTCGGTACTTCCCGACGCGGATGGCCTCGATGGCGGCCTTGGGATTACGGAGGAGCAAGCGCAGGAAAAGGGCCGGCGCGCGGAGGGCGCGGGCCTTTAGTCCGCGCGGTATGTCAAGGTATCTCGTGCGCGCGGCGACGCCGTAGCGCGCGAAGAGGTCGTGCCTCTTGTCGGTCAGCGGCCGATGCGCGGCGAATACCTCAACGTCGATGCCGGCCTCGATGAGGCCGATGATGTGGTTAAGGAGGAATTTCTCGGATATTTCTGGGAAGGAATTGAGTATGAGGGCGACTTTCATTCTTCTCGTCCTCGCCCTCTGCTTTCGCCGAGAAGCTTCCTTTTGCGCAACCGCTCCCCAAGATAGCGCCGGGCATAGAACGCGAGCTTGCCTACGCTCGTGACCTTTCGGAGTCTCGTTAGCCAGCCTATACGGCTCGTCGTATTCCGTATGGGGACGTTCCATGTCTTTCCGTACAAGTTGCGGAGAAAGCCGGTCGGGTCGCGGGGCACGGAGAACCGCTGGCCGAGAAAGTCTTCCTCGGCCAGGGAGTCGAGAAAACGGGCTGGCACGGTTACCCGCCCGTCGATGTCCCAGCGCCTGATAAGCGCGTAGCGGCGCTCGAAGGCGAAGAAGAAATCTATCTCCTGTCCCTTTCGCTTGAGCTTATACATGCGGTAGTTGCGCGACTCATCAGCGACGCTACTCGTCTTCGCGTACCCGTCGTCGCGAATGTATCCAACCGTGAAACCGGCCGCCTCGAGATCCGGGAACGCGCGGAGGAACGCCTCCTTATCCCTGCCGAACAGGCCCATGTCGACGTCGTCGTCGTGCGGGATGAAATCGCGCTCGCGCATCGCGCCGAGGAGGGTCCCGTAGTGGAGGAACGGAACCACCCCGTGGCGCGCGAGGACGTCCCGCGCGAGTACCATGTTCTCCAGGCATATGTCGCGATCGAGGAACTCGAGCTTGGCGGGCATCACAGGCCCCTCATGTACTCGGCGAGAATCACGCCGAAACGGCGCATCTCCTCCGGCTGGATGTCCCCGATGTTGGCGATGCGGAAGGTGTTCGCGTCGGACAGCTTCCCGGGGTAAATCGTGAACGCGTGCTCGCGCGCGAGGTCGTGGAGGGCATTGAACGAGTACCTCGGGGAATCCGGCTCGACGATGGCCGTGATGAGCTTGGACTGCGCCTCGGCGGGGACGAGCATCGTGAGGCCGAGCGGCTTAATCGCCTTGACGAGCTCGTCCCAGCACGCGGAGTACCGCGCGTAGCGCCCGGCGACCGTCTCCATCTTCGTCTCGATGATCGCCTGCCTGAGGCAGTAAAGGGCCTGGACCGGCGGCGTGAAGCGCGTCTGGTTCGTCTTCTTGAAGTGCGCGTACTGGTCCCATAGGTTCAGGTAGTAGTTGCGCATGGGGTAATCCTTCGTGCGCTCAAGGGCATCCTTGCGGCAGAACACGAAGGCGACACCGGCCATCCCCTGGATGTTCTTGTTCGAGGTTGACGCCATGAAGTCGATGCCGTCGCGCTCCATGTCGATCGGGATGGCAGAGAACGCGCTGACCGCGTCGACTATCGTCACGATGCCGCGCGCGCGGCAAAAGCGCCCGATCTCGGGGACCGGGTTCAGGAGCCCGGTGGTCGTCTCGTGGTAGACGATAGCGAGGTGGGTGTACCCGCCCGATGCGAGCTTCGACTTTACCGCCTCGGCGTCGAGGGGAAGGTACCCGCTCGACTTAAGCACGTCGTGGTCGATGCCGTAGACCGAGGCGATCTTGGCGAGGCGGGCTCCGTAGGCGCCGTTATCGACGACGAGG
>JAKPSR010000371.1 GCA_029571425.1 Spirochaetota bacterium
GAGGCCGAGGTTGCCGAGCGGATTCGGCGGTGGCTCGAGTCCGAGCGGTCCGACACCTTCGCCGACCTCGAGATCGACAACGACTCGCATGACCCGAGGCTCCGCGAGCTCGCGGCCTTCCTTAAGAAAAAATTCAAGGTGGGCGGCCGCTAGCCGCGGCGCGCCTCGACCCCGGCGGCGGTATCCCGCGTGGCCCGATACTCGGCGACGCAGTCGACGAACCGCGCGCGCATCGCGGCGGTCGCCTCCTCGAGCGACGCCTTCCGATCAAGCTTATACCGCTCGTAATACGGGCCCATGTCGATGGGCTCGCCGGGAAGGTATACCGGCGTCTTGCGGAATCGATTGAGCCTGTTCCGAAGGGTGCCGCCCCGTACGCGCTCGACGAGGTCGTGGACGTTCAGCGCGCGCTCGACGAGAAGATCGAAGGGGATGTCGTCGGGTATGTCGCGGGGATCGACCTGGGAGAGTATCTGAGCCGTCTCGAGGTGCCGCATCGCGTACCACGCCTCCCCGCACGAGCGGCTCGCGATCTCGCGGGCGAGTGGCGGCATCGAGGCGACCTCCCCGCGGAAGATCATGGCCCACGCCGCGTTCCGCACGTGATATACCCGCTCCATCTGGTTCCCCGCGCGCGCGACCGAGAGCATCCCCTCGGCCCGGGAAAGGGCCGCGTCGACAAGCGCTTCCCGGTCCGGCATCATCGCCCCGTCCTGCCCCGTTCCCCGCCCGACGCCGTAGTGCGCGGCGAGCATGTCCATGCAGGCGACCGCGACTCGCCGCGCCCGCGCGGGAAGCGGCATGCCTTCAGACCGGTCAAGGCCGATGAGCCTCTCGAGCTCGGCGAGCACGGACGGGAGCTCCCTCCGGGCGTCCTTCCCAAAGCGATAGTGAAGGGAGAGCGGAAGGTAGACGACGCGCTCGGCCCGTCCCGCGCGCGCGAGGTCCTCGCACGCCCAGAGGGCGAAGCGCGCGGTGCCGGTCTCGAGCTCGCCGACCGACTCGCTGTCGTGGGTTACGTGCCCCTCGGGCGCGAGCGCGAGGGGAAAGGGCCCGTCGGTGACGAGCTTCCGCACCCGCGTCATGCCGCGCGCGTCCATCTTGAGATGGTTGATCGGGACGGCGCCGACGCGGGGAAGGAGCCAACCGACGAAGGCAGAGGACCAGCGCGGCACCTCCGCCCCGTAGACGAAGTGTGCGTGCGTGATCCCGCGAAGCGGGACCCTAAGCGACTTCGCCGCCTTCTTGAGGGCGTGATGGAAAAGGTAGGCCACCGCCTGGGGATCGTCCCCGTACGCGTGGCGGAAGCCGACGATCAGGCGAGCCTTCCCATCGGCGAAGTCGCGGTAGGCGCCAACGAGGCGCTCGGGCGAGAGGACGACCGGCTCGCCGAAGCCGAGTCGGCGAGCGATCGGCTGGATGACGAGGTCGATACATGAGATCAACGGACGCTCGAGGCGGGGCTCGGGAAGCTCGAGGTCGCCAAAGGGCTCGGTTTGCGGTAGGTATTTCACTCGATAAGTGTAGCCTGGCCCGGCGCCGCTTGTAAAGCGAAGCTCGATCGCCGGGAACGCGGCGCTTGCGCAAACGCGGCGGGACGGGTAATATAAGACCCGCGACTTTTCAACGTCGAAAGGGGATATCATGCCGCAACTGACGATTCCGGCCGGCTACCGGCCCATGCTGACCGTCAAGGAAACCGAACAGGCCATCATCCGCATCAAGGACTTCTTCCAGCTTACCCTCTCAACCGAGCTTAACCTGACGCGCGTCACCGCCCCGCTCTTCGTCCAGCGCGGGAAGGGCATCAACGACGACCTGAACGGGATCGAGCGGCCGGTGCATTTCCCGGTCAAGGATATGAACGAGACCGAGCTCGAGATCGTCCACTCCCTCGCGAAGTGGAAGCGCCTCAAGCTCACCGACCTCGCGCTGGGCACGGGCTTCGGTATCTACACCGACATGAACGCGATCCGCGCCGACGAGGAGCTTGACAACATACACTCCCTCTACGTCGACCAGTGGGACTGGGAGATGGAGATGTCCGACGGGGACCGGAACCTCGATTTCCTGAAGGACGTCGTGCGGAAGATATACCGCTGCCTCAAGCGGACCGAGTTCTTCATATACGATAACCACCCGTCGATTAAGCCCGAGCTTCCCGAGCACATCGCCTTCGTGCACGCCGAGGACCTTTTGGCCCGCTATCCCGGCAAGACCGCGAAGGAGCGCGAGAACGAGGCAGCTCGCGAGCACGGGGCCGTGTTCATCATCGGGATCGGCGCGCCGCTCGCCGACGGCACCCTGCACGACGGGCGCGCCCCCGACTACGACGACTGGATCACGGAGACCGGCGCGGGAAAGCGCGGCCTCAACGGCGACCTTCTGGTGTGGAACTCCGTCCTTGGGCAGGCCTTCGAGCTCTCCTCGATGGGCATCCGCGTCAGCCCGGATTCGATGCGCCGGCAGCTCGACGCGCGGGGATGCCCCGAGCGCTCCGGCCTCTACTTCCACCGGAAGCTCCTCGCGGGCGAGCTGGTGCAGTCGATCGGCGGGGGCATTGGCCAGTCGCGCCTGTGCATGTACTTCCTGAAGAAGGCGCACATCGGCGAGACCCAGGTTTCCGTGTGGCCCGAGCCGATGCTCGACGCGTGCAAGAAGGCCGGGGTCCCGATCCTCTGATCGCCTATACCCGCGGCATGCTCTTTTCGTAAAAATGGGATGACTTAAACCGGACGTAGCCCTCGCGCTCGTAGAAGGCGTGGGCGCGGTCGCGGTGCGTCTGCGAGTGAAGCTTGACCACGCGTAGGCCGAGCTCGCGCGAGCGGGCCTCGGCGGCGGCGAGCAGCGCCTTGCCGACCCCGCGCGAGCGCTTGCCCTCGGCGACGAGGAGCTCGGCGATCTCGAGGTATGGCTTGAGGCCGAGCTCGACGCAGGGGAAGCACTGGAGAAATCCGACGATCCGGCCGCCCAAACGGGCGACGAGGACGCGGTTCTTCCCGTCCGCCAGGATGCGCGCGAATGAGTCGAGGAAATCCCCCTCGTCGAAGGCGTACGAGCGGTCCCAGTCCCCGAAGAGGGCGAAGAGCTCCTCCCGGTCGGCGGCGACCGCAATGGCGATCGAAACCGCTTCGGCCATAGCCTTAGGCCCCCGCGGCCACGCGCTCGGCGATGCGGTCGATGAACTGCCATGAGTCGAGGATCTCGGTCGCCTTCGGCGAGGCGAGCTTCGCGAGATCGCCGGTCATCGCGCCTGACTCGATGAGGGCGAGGGTCTCGCGCTCGACGCGCTGGGCGAAGGCCGCGAGCTCCGGGGTCCCGTCGAGCTCGGCCCGCTTGGCGAGGGCTCCCGTCCAGGCGAAGATTAGGGCGACGGGGTTCGTCGACGTCTTCTCGCCCTTCAGGTACTTATAGTAGTGGCGCTGGACCGTGCCGTGCGCGGCCTCATACTCGAACACCCCGTCGGGTGAGACGAGCACGCTCGTCATCATCGCGAGGCTGCCGGAGGCCGAGGCAACCATGTCGCTCATCACGTCCCCGTCGTAGTTCTTGCACGCCCAGAGGAAGCCGCCCTTCGACTGCATGACACGGGCGACCGCGTCGTCGATCAGGGTATAGAAGTACTCGACGCCGGCCTTCTCGAACCGGTCCTTGAACTCGGCGTCGAAGGTCTGCTGGAAGATTTCCTTGAAGCGCCCGTCGTAGGTCTTCGATATGGTATCCTTCGTCGCGAACCAGACATCGACATGCTCGGAGAGCCCGTAGAGGAAGCAGGCGCGGGCGAAGCTTCGGATCGAGGCGTCGAGGTTGTGTATCCCCTGGATCACCCCCGGCCCCTTCATCTCCATGATGGTCTTGCGTACCTCGGTCCCGTCGGCTCGGGTGAAGACGAGTTCGGCCTTGCCCGGGCCGTCGACGGCGATCTCGCAATTCTTGTATACGTCCCCGTAGGCGTGGCGGCCGAGGACGAGCGGTTTCTCCCAGCAGGAGACGGTTGCCTTGATGTTCTTGACCGGGATGGGCTTGCGGAATACCGTCCCGTCGAGCTCGGCGCGGATAATCCCGTTCGGGCTCGGGGTTAAGGCCTTGAGCTTGTACTCTTCCATACGCGCGGCGTTCGAGGTGATCGTGGCGCACTTCACCCCGACCCCCAACCGCTTGATCGCGCGCGCGGCCTCGTAGGTGATGCGGTCGTCTGAGTCGTCGCGAGCCTTGAGGCCGAGGTCGAAGTACTCGGCCTTCAGGTCGACGAAGGGGGCGATCAGCTTTTCCTTGATCACCGCCCAGAGCACCCGGGTCATCTCGTCGCCGTCGAGCTCGGCGATCGCGTTCTTCATCTGTATCTTGGCCATCTCGCCCATCCTTGTTCCGTTCGGTATGGCCGGCATTGTAGCCGAAAAAAAAGCCCTCGACAAGGTTTGACAGGGCGCGCCGGGTCGGCAATACTGGAGGAAGAGGCCTGCAATGACCCTTCGCGCCCGAATATTCATCGCCTATGGTTGCCTTCTCGTCGTTATCGCCGCGGTGTCCTTCGTGTACACCAGGTCGCAGGTGGGTGCCGAGATGCTCGGCGCCGTGGAACGGCAATACGTCACCCAGGGGATTGCGGTCGCGCGGTCCCTGGAGGGGCATTTCGCGTCCGTCGAGGCGGACATCCGGACCTTGGCCGAAAATCCTACCGTCGTCGAGCCGGACGATTCCGCGTTCACCTCGTTCCTCGACGCTGACCCGGCGACCTTCCGCTACCGCATCGGGCCGAAGGAAGCCTCAATCATCGCCCTCTTCAGCCGCTATCGCGCCCACCATCCGTACGTTAATTCCGTCTATATGGGTCGGGAGAATGGGAGTTTCGTCCGCTCGCATCCGCGCACGAGCGCGACGCGCTACGACCCGCGTGACCGTCCCTGGTATCGCCTTGCCCTCGATAACCCCGGAGTTCCCGCCCGAACCGCCCCGTACCGCTCGGTTACGAACGGGGACGTGAACATCGGCACGGTGATCGCCCTGCTCGGGTCAGACCATCGCGTCGTCGGCGTCCTTGGGATGGACGTGACCCTGGGGGCAATCGAGGCGGACCTTCGCTCGGTCCCGCTCGAGTTCGGCGGCTACCTTGAGTTCTGGGACGCCGCGGGGACCGTGCTGATATCGCCGGACCCGGGGCGCGTCGGGCTCGCCGGCGATGACGGGAATTACCGCGAGGCCGGCGTCCCCCGAGGCTCGCGCGCCACGCGGGGAAACGGGTTCTATCGGTTCGTGACCCGCGTCTCCGTCCCCGAGGGGAGCGTCGTCGCCTTCGTGCCGGAGGCACTCGTCCGAGAGAGGGAAAACGCCGTGTTTCGCGAGAGGTTTTCCTACATACTCGTCATCCTCTCGGCCTTCCTCGCCATGCTCGTGCTCATTCTCGAAGCCTACCTGTTCCGCCCACTTAAGGGGATAGAGGCGGTCCTTTCCCTGTCCGCGGCGAAGGGGCAACCCGAGAGAATGAGCGTTCCCGCGTCCGGCGAGCTCGCCGACTTCCAGGAAAAGTACAACAGCCTCGTCGACCTCATCGAGCGCGAGGGCGATGAGCTGAAGAAAACGAAGTTTCTCGTCATCACCAGCCTCGCCTCGCTCGCCCAAAAACGCGACAACGAGACCGGCCTTCACATCCTGCGGACGCAAAAGTACATGGACGTCATCGCCCGCGCCTACGGCCAACGGAGGGCCGGCTCGCCCCTCGACGAGTCGCGGGTGAGGCTGATGGTCCTTTGCGCGCCCCTCCACGACATCGGAAAGGTCGCCATACCGGACTGTATCCTTCTGAAACCGGGCAGGTTGACCGAGGATGAATTCGAGGAGATGAAGAGGCACACAACCTACGGGCGCGAGGCGCTCGAGATGGCCCAGGTGGACATCGAGGACCGAGACTTCATGGCGACCGTTATCGCAATCGTGGCGTACCACCACGAGAGATGGGACGGCACCGGATATCCGGAGCGACTGGAGCGCGAGGCTATCCCGATCGAGGCCCGGTTCATGGCCTTAGCCGACGTCTACGACGCTCTTACCACCGCGCGCGTGTACAAGCCCGCTTTTCCGCACGATGAGGCCGTACGGGCTATTCGCGAGGGGAGGGGTACGCAGTTCGATCCCGACGTGGTAGACGCTTTCCTCGCGGTCGAGGGGACGTTCCGCGAGATCGCCGTCCTTTACAAGGATGGCTGACCCGCCGCTTGACTTGCGCGCCGCGCCGTCGTACAACGTCTTTATGGAAGAAACGTCCGCCGCGCGCGGGGCCGACGACATACTCGACATCTCGTTGCGGGCGGGGACGATGGTCCTCCAGAACGGCGGGGAGACGTATCGCGCCGAGGATACGATGCTCTCGGTCGCCCGCTCCCTCGGCTCAGGCGCCGCCTCCGCCTTCGTGACGCCCACCGTCGCCATGCTTACCTGCCTCGACGCCTCGCTCGGTGGGCGAACCCGCATCCAGCGCATCACCGAGCGGTCGATCAACCTCGGTAAGATCGCCCGCGTTAACGAATTCGTTCGCCGCCTCGCCGCCCGGCCCGGCGCCTCGGACCTCGGCGCGGTCTCGACGACGCTTCGGCGCATCGACGCCGCCGGC
>JAKPSR010000373.1 GCA_029571425.1 Spirochaetota bacterium
TCACCAAGAGCGTAATCGTCACCCCCGAGATCATCGAGACGTTCCGCGAGGTCCAGGACCTCGGCCCCCTCCACAACCCCGCGAACATCATGGGCATCGAGGCCGCGCAGAAGGTGCTGCCGAACGTGCCGCATTGCGCGATCATGGACACCGCCTGGCACCAGACCATGCCCGACACGAGCTTCATGTACGCCGTGCCCTACGAGTGGTACGAGAAATACGCCGTCCGCCGCTACGGCTTCCACGGCACGAGCTTCCTCTACACGGCGAAACGCGCCTCCGTGATCCTCGGCAAGAAGCCCGCGGACACGAACGTCATCATCGCCCACATCGGCAACGGCGCCTCGATGTGCTGCGTTAAGGGCGGCGTGTGCTTCGACACCTCGATGGGCATCACCCCGCTCGAGGGACTCGTGATGGGAACCCGCTCGGGCGACTGCGACCCCGCCCTCGCCTTTTACATGATGCGGAAGGCCGGCCTCTCCGTCGAGGAGATCGATACCGCGCTCAACAAGAAATCGGGACTCCTCGGTGTCTCGGGAAAGTACGCCGACCGGCGCGACATCAGCAAGGCGATGGCCGAGGGCGACAAGCGCGCCGAGCTCGCCTTCAAGCTCGAGACCTACCGGCTCCGGAAGTACATCGGCTCCTACATCGCCGCGATGGGCAAGACACCGGACGCCCTCGTGTTCACCGCGGGCGTCGGCGAGTTCCACGCGGGGGTGCGCGGTGCTGTGTGCGCCGGGCTCGAGCACCTCGGGATCAAGATGGATCCCGCGAAGAACGATATCGCGCGCACGCGGAACGCGGAAACCTGCATCAGCGCGGCCGACTCCCCGATCAAGATATTCGTCATCCCCACCGACGAGGAACTCGTGATGACGGAGGACGCCTACGCCCTGATGAAGGGAACCTACGACGTGCACACGAACTTCACCTACTCGTTCCAGTCGCCCGAATACGTCAACAAGGGCCGCGCCGAGGGTCTTAAGCGGGACCTCGATAAGAACCCGGCCCTCGCCGGCATCATCGTGAAGATACCGCGCTAAGGGAGCTCGGGCGGTGCGGCTGGACATACTCGCGATCGGTAACGCCCTCGTCGACATCCTCGCCTTCGCGGACGAGGAAATCGCCGCGTCCCTTTCGCTCCACCCAAACGCGGCCGCCCACGTCTCGCCCGAGCGGCTCGACGAGCTGCTCCTCGCGTTTCGCGACCCCATCGTCGTGTCGGGCGGCTCGGCCGCTAACGCCGCGAAGGCGGCCGCCGCGCTCGGCTTCCGCTGCGCCTTCTCGGGATGCGTCGGCAGCGAGGACCGCGAGGCCGACCGCTGGGCCCTCGCCTTCGAGCGAGACCTCGCGGACTATGGGGTGCGCTGCGTCCTCGAGACGCGGCCAAAGCCGACGGGGCGTTGCCTCGTCATCCACATGCCGGGCGACCTAACGTCGGTCGCCTGCGCGCCGTCTGCCGCGTCCCTCTTCCGGTCGGGCCAGGTCGACGACCTACCCGAGGCGACCTTCGTCCTCCTCGACGGGCAGACCCTCCGAAATCCCGAGCTCGTCTCGGCCGCCGCGCGGCTCGCTCGGCGAGAGGGCTCGTCCCTCGCGCTGGACGTCGCCGCCCCGTCGGTCGCCGACGAGCGGGCCGAGGCTATCCTCGATCTCATCCAGGCGCAGGACGTCATTTTGTTCATGAACGAGGTCGAAACCCTCATCCTGGCGAATCGGCTCGCGCCGACCGTCCTTGGCAAGGACGCGAGGACCAAGGGCGATACCGTGGCGAACGCGGTGTTCGGCGCTCTCGCGCGATCACGGCCCGGCCTGACGATCGTCTCGAAACGCGGGGCCGCGGGCGCCGTAGCCTGGGACGCGAGCGGCTACCGCGAGGCGCCGGGGCTCCCCGCGACGGTATTAGACGCGACGGGCGCGGGCGAC
>JAKPSR010000375.1 GCA_029571425.1 Spirochaetota bacterium
CGACGAGCTCGCCGCGAGTGTCCACCCTCGCTGGGTGTGGGTTAAGGGACACGCGGGTATTCATTACAACGAGGTATGCGATCGCCTCACGCAGGAGGAGATCGCTCGCCATCGATAGCGCCGCGGGCGGCGACGTCGGCGCGCAGGTTCGCTAGAGGTCCATTGAGTCAAGTAGGGCGCGCAGGGACTTCAGCTCCTCCGCGGTTAAGGTGATTCCCTTTCCCATTTTTTGGTGATCCGGCGACCACCCGCGGATATCGTACTTCGCCGGACGGCCTCCCCATGAGACGGTGTTGAGTTCGGTCGTCCATCCGCCTTTCGATTCCGAGATTACGCCAATTTTCTCTACAATCTCAAAACTAAACTCATCGGCCATTATCGTCCTCCCGATTAGTTCGCTAAAAGTATACCATATGGCTAAAAATTCTTGTGCGAAAAGATAAATGAGTGTATCCTTGAAGGACGATAGGGAGGTTCCGATGAAAAAACTTAAATACGCCGCACTGCTTTGCTCCGTCGCGGTTCTGCTGGTTGCCGTCGGCTGTAAGTCGACACCACCGGCGACGGACGATACCACCACGCAGCCGGCCCCCGACTCGAAGGTTGACGAGGCGCTGACCGCGCTCCGCGACAGGGTTGAGACTCTGCGGAACGAATGTCTACAGTATAAGCTTGATACCATGAATCCGACCGAGTGGGCCGCCGCCGAGGCTTCCCGCGCCGCCGGGCTTGAGGCGTATGGAAAGGACTATGCCCTCGCGAAGACGAGCTTCGAGACGGCAATATCGCAATACGAGGCGCTGAAGGCGAAATCCCTCGAGGCCGTCGTGGCCGGGATGGAGGAATCGATCAAAGCTGCGCGCGACGCAGCGGTCGCGGCCGGAGCCGAGGATTATTATCCCGAGCAGTTCGCCCTCGCCGACCAAGCTGCCGACGAGGCCCGGGCCGCCAAGGACGCGGGGGACCTTCAGGTCGCCTACGATAAGGCAAACCTTGCCCTTATGCGCTATCAAACCCTCGAGCGACTGATGCTCGCCCTCGAGATGAAGGAAAAGGTCGACGAGAACGAGTTCCAGTCCGTCTCGCCGGATGAGTACGCCCGCGCGGGCGAGCGCCACGCCGACGGCGTCGCCGCCTATGGCACGGAGGACGCCGCCGCCCTCGATGCCGCGACCGAGTCCCTCGCCCTGTATAAGTCCGTGAACAACAAGGGCTTTGAGGGATTGACGAAGGACATGATCGTCAAGGCCGACGAGATCCGCGCCCTCTGCGACTCCATCAAGGCCGAGAAGACGATGAAGGACGCCTACGCCGAGTCCGCAGCCGCGTACTCGAAGGGCGTTTCCTTCGCCCAATCCAACGACTTCGAGCCCGCCTACGAGGCATACTCCGAGGCGGCCGTCGGGTTTACCGACGTATACCAGGAAGCGAGCCTCAAGCGGAATTCCGCCGAGGCCGCGATGCAGCGCGCGAAGGAAAAGCAGGCGTCGAGCGCCGACCTTGCCCGCAAGGCCGACGAGGTCGCCCCGATCCCGGAGGGGACTGAAGGCTACAGCGACGAGCCGATCGTCGTCGAGGAGGAGACCAAATGAAAAAGAGAGTACTGTTGATCGCGGCGCTCCTGATCGCCGCGAGCGTGCTTCCCCTCTGCGCGCTCACCTACGAGAACAACGAATTCCAGCGGCGCAGCAAGGCGTATTCCGAGCTCGCCGCCAAGGCCTTCGACGACGGCGACTATGACGCTTCCGCCGCCTACGCCGCGGAGGCCGAGCGCTACGCCGACGAGTCTGCCGCCTTCATCGAGCGGATGATCGCCCGTTCCGAGGCCGAGGCCGAGATGAATCGCGCGCGAACCCGTCTCGCTTGGGCCAAAGAGGCGAAGGCCGAGCGGAATTTCCCCGCGGCCTATGCCCGCGCGAGTGAGGAAGTCGACGCTGGCGGCAAGGCCTTCGACGGCGAGGACTATCCCGCCGCGAAGGGGCACGCCTCCCGCGCCCTCGAGGCCCTTGCCTCGGTGCGCGACGTCGTTCCGCTCCCGGCTTACTACAAGGTCGGCCGTTGGGTCTCGTCGAAGGATTGCCTCTGGAATATCGCGGCGAATCCCGCGGTCTACGGGAATCCCTTCATGTGGGTTGAGCTCTATAAGGCGAACAAGCGTTCCCTCAAGCGCCCGTCGGACCCGAATCTCCTGATGCCCGGCATGGTCGTCGAGATCCCGAGCCTTAAGGGTGAGTACCGCGAGGGGACCTACGACCCCTCGGTTAAGTACGAGAGTTTTAAGAGTCAGACGAAGTAAGTCGGGCTTAGCCCGGGAATAGGCCTGCACGCGGCCGTCAGCCGCGAAGCAGGCCTTTTTTTTGCGCGTACAGAAAGAGCGCCGCGACCATCAGCGCGTGGGTGAACTCCCCCCGTCCCATCATGGCGAATACCTCGTCGACGGGAATCGTCGACGCGACGAGGTATTCGTCCTCGTCTAGGGCAAGCTCTCCCTCGCCGGCGCCGAGTTCGCCAAGCTCGGCGAGGAAGATATGGCATCGGTTCGACATGATCGCCGGGTTCGGGGACAGGGTTGCCGCGAGCTCGATCGTCCGCGCCTCGCGCCCCGTTTCCTCGCGAAGCTCTCGCCTGGCCGCGGCCAGGGGATCCTCCCCCGGCTCGATAACCCCGCCCGGAAACTCAACGCTCAGC
>JAKPSR010000384.1 GCA_029571425.1 Spirochaetota bacterium
GAACGCCGAACGCGCAAGGACCGCCCCTCCCCCGCGATCGAGACGACCGAGGACCGGGGAGCGGGGACGTGCGAGAGGGAGGCTCCGCGCTAGACGGCGATGGGATATCGGTCGCCGAGATACACGCGCGCGGAAAAGGCGAGTGCGGCGAGGAAAGCCAACGCGATCCCGAAGGAAACGAATCGCATTCGAGGCCGGGAGAGACTGACGAGCCGCGCGA
Source organism: Spirochaetota bacterium (assembly GCA_029571425.1). GTDB lineage: Bacteria > Spirochaetota > Spirochaetia > Treponematales > Treponemataceae > Teretinema. The sequence goes on from JAKPSR010000384.1 coordinate 221, forward strand.
CGAACGCGAGGGCCGCGAGGATCGCCGCGATCGGGAGGGCGAATGGCTTCCAAGCGGCGAGCCCCTGCGCCTCGCCGGGAGCGAATCCCAGCGAGTCTTCGGCGAGCTCGCGTAGGGCGCGAACGTGCGCGGGGAAAAGATCGGCGCGTTCCGCGCGACGAAGCGAGGCGATCGCCATCGCAACGTCGCCCGATTCCCACGCGCGACGAGCCTCGACGACGAGCGAAGATAGACGCTTTGGCACGGACTCCGCGGCGACGGGGAATTCTGGCAATGCCGCCAAATCCCCGGCGCTCGCGCCCGGCTCGCGAGGGCCCTTCGGCGCCGCGAACGCGTCGCGAAGGGCGGGATCATCGCCCGACGCGGCGCCCGGACGGTCGACGGTTTCTCTCGCGGCCGCGCGATCGCGGACGGAGACCGTCGTTCGGGGGCTCGAGAAAGAGCCATGGCCGGGGTCCGACACCGTCGCGACGGGCAAGGCTTGGGATCCGGGAGAAAGAGGCGTCCAGCGATAACGCGCAAGCTCGAACCATCCATCGGCGTCGATCGTTCCCGACTCGACGGCAAGCGGCTCGAGCATGGCGTTCTCCGGCGCGTCGCACCGAACGGTTGCCGAGGAGGAGACGCCCCTCGCATCAAGCGTTATCACAGACGCGAGAGCGACCACGGGCGACTGTTCCTCAAGCCGCCATCGAAGCTCGGCAAGGACGGTACCCGGGGCGCGGGTCACCACTATCCGAACCGCGGGCAGGATGACCCTCGAGCCATCGATCGACACCTCAAATGAGCCAAGGGAGAATTCACCGGCCTCCGACGTCGCATACTCGAAGCGAACGACGGCCGCCTGACCCGCCGCGTCGCCCTCGGTCAGCTGCCGACGCTCCCTCCGCCCCCCGACGAGGGAGAACGACGGGGGTGTCTCCGTAACCGTAACAGAGACTTTGCGCGGTTCCGCGTCGCGAACTATAACCTCGACGACGACCACGTCGCCGACCTCAACCTCGAACGACGAGACGAATAAGGTCGCGCCAAGCGACTCTGGCCCTTCGGCGCGAGCGAGCGCGAGGGCAACGACGGCGATCGCGCCGCTCAGTAGTCGGCGACGGAGGATTCTGAATCGTCTTCGGCCTGGTTTCGCCATCTATCCTGCTCCTTCTTGCGAATAAGAGTGAACATCGCCTCGATCCCGGCGCCGTCGCCCGCTTCCTCGCGCACTCCGGCCGCCGAGGGAGCGCGACGGGCCTTCGCCTCCTTGAGGGAACGAAGGCAGAGCTCGAGATTCACCTTCGCGTCTACCCGGGAGGGATCGACGCGAAGCGAGCGCTTGAACGCGGCGACCGCCGCGGCGTATTCCCCGCGCAGATGCGCGATCGTCCCTGCCTGATACCACGCCCCCGCCCGAATCTCGTCGACGGGGGATTCGAGCACGCGCTCGAGGTATACTTCGGCGGCGGCGTATTCGCCCTGGGCGAGGCATGTCGCCGCGAGCCCGTACAGGGCGTAATCCTTGACGACGGGGTCGTCGGTCCCGGCCTCGCCCCGCAGGAACGAGGCTGACGCCGATTCCCAATCCTTCCCTGACCAGGCGAGCGTCCCCGAAAGGACTGAAGCGTAGGGACTAACGTCCACGCGGCATCCGGCGATGGCGAGCGACAGCAAGGCGCCCACCGCGGCGCGAACGGCCAACAGACATCTCACGCGCGCCATCGCGGCCTCCCGAGCAAGAAACCGAGCGCGAAGAGGCAAAGGGCTATCGCCAGGAATTCGGCGTATCGCGCAACGGCGCGAGGGCTATATACCATCCGCTCGCCTGAGTCCGCGGCGGATCGAATCAGGTCGACGAGCTCGCGCGCGGACCCTGGGTCAGTCGCCCTGAGGTAGCGACTCCGTCCACCGGCAGCCATGGCGGCGCGAGAGAGGATCTCCTCGCGAAGCACCGCGCGCACCGGAGGCGAGTCCGCATTTCCCGGGATCGTCGGAATCGACTCGCCTTCCTCCGTCCCCACGCCAACGATTACCAGCGTCCTTCCCGTCGCGCGCAGTTCGCGCGCCGCGTCCGCGAGCGAGCCCGTGGTCTCGTCGCCGTCCGTAATGAGAACGACGATGCCCGCCGAGGGCCGCGAAGCCGGGAAGGCGCGAAGCGCGGCGTCGAGGGCGGACGAGAGGTTCGTCCCGGGACTCGTCGAAAGCAAGGGCGAAAGGGACGATAAGAGGTCCCTCGCCGCGCGATGGTCAACCGACAGCGGGACGGCGAGGACGCCCGTTCCCTTCGCGAGGACAATGCCCGCGGGAACGCCGGGCACGCGATCGAGCGTCAGCGACGCGTAGCGGGCGGCGAACTCGAGGCGCGAGGGCCGAAGGTCCTGAACGGTCATGCTTCGCGAGATGTCGATCGCGAAGACCACCGAGGCCCCTTCCTGGCGCTCTCCGACGAGTTCCGATCCCCACTCGGGACCGGCGAAGGCGACGACAAGGCATACCCACGCGAGAGACCACGCCGCCGCGCGAATGGCGATGGCGGGCCCGAAGATCCCCCCCCTCGAGTCATCCTTTCCCGCGGGCAACAGAGCGCGGAGTGAATCCCTAAGACGGCGATATCGAACGGCGACGAACGCGCATGCGGGCACGGCGAGGGCGGCGAGGGCCAAGGCGGCCGGGTACGCGAAGCGAACGCTCATAGTAGGGCCCCCATCGCGAGCCGCCTGATCGCCCACGCGAGGGCGGCGGCGACGAGGGCACAGGCGATGAACGGCCGCTCGATCGGCTCCTCGACGGTGCACGCGTAGGACGAGGGGTTGCGCGGCACCGCCTCGCCGATCTCGGTGAAGATCGCCTCGAGAAGCCCGGGAGAGCTGGCCGCCCGATACGTTCCCCCGCCGGACAGGGCGATCGCTCGAAGAGCGCCCTCGTCGAAGCCAGATTCCAGGACGCCCGCGTATCCCTTGCCGGTTTCGGGGTCGGTGTACTCGATGGGCACGTCGCCGCGCGTGCCGATCCCGATGATATGAAGCTCGGCGCCGCGCGGCGGAAGGGCGGCCGCGGCCGTCTTTGGGTTAATCTCGCCCGCGTTGTTCTCGCCGTCGGTCAGCAGGATCACGTGGGCGCCGCTCCCCGGCTGAAGATGCGCGGCCGCTACGGCGAGACCGAGCCCGAGTGCCGTCCCGTCGCCGAGTTCCCCGATGCGAAGCGCGGCCAGCCGCTCGAGGAAGGCCGCGTGGTCGTGGGTCGGCGGGACAAGTAGCGCGGCATCGCTGCCCAGCGCGACGAGCCCGAATGAATCGCCCGATCGCGACGAAACGAACGCGCGCATCAGCCGACGCGCCGCGTCGAGCCGGTTACCGTTGCCCATGTCGCCCGCCGCCATCGACGGGCTAACGTCGACGACGAACACGACCGTGGCCCCCGGAGCCGAGTATACGCGTTCCTGGCGGAAGATAACGGGACCGGCGAGCGCCAGGGCGGCGGACACGGCGGACACGGCCACCGCGAGGCGCGAGACGAACGCGGCGATCCGCATCGCGGTCGCCATCCATCGGAAGGGCACGCCGCCCCAATCCCCGAGCGTCAGCGGGAACTCGGTCCTCGATAGGAACCGCGCGCGCGCGAGGATGACGAGAGGGACGGCGATCAAGAGGATGACAAGAACCGATGGACGGCTAAAGCTCAGCATCGTTCGCCTCCGCCGCCTCAAGGGCGCCGACGAGTTCCAGGGCGAGCCTCGCGTCCGAGGCCTCGTCGCCAATCGAAGGCTCGTACCCATACCGAACGCGGTCCGAGCGCGCGAGAAGGTCAGCGACCGAGGCGCGCGGGCCCTCCGCAGGCAAGAGGTCGGCGACCTCGGCGTTCGTGCGCGCGGCGATCTGCGCGTCCAGCAAGTCGGCGAGGTAGGCGCGCAGCGCCAAGACGAACTCCCGCCGCCATCGCGTCGCCTGAGTCCGCCCCGCGACGCGCTCGAGCCGCCTAAAGCGCTTGAGCGCAAGGCGCGTCCGTCGCCCGCTCCGCGCGGAGCGCGATGACCTACCGAGCCATGGCCTCACGCGCAACCAGACGAAGAGGGCGAACGAGAAGGCGACGAGCGCGCCGAAAACGGCGGCGTACAGGCCGTATGTCGTTCCCGGCACGAGCAAGGGCCCGCGTGGCGGGGCGAGCGACCGAGCGCCGGTCTTCTCGACGATCGAGGCGACGCGGCACGAGGGGGGAACGACGCGCGCGCCCGACGCGCGAAACGGGGGAAGCGAGAGGTCGCCCGGCTTCCACGGCACGAAGACGATAGAGACCGAGGCACCCCCGGAAATCGGCTCGAGGGCGATAGACTCGATGTCGGCGTCTGGCGACGGGGGGATATCGTCCGCGGCGAGCCGGATGGGCTTCGCGATATCGAGGCCGTCCGCGCGAAAGCGGAGCTCGACGCGATCCCCTACGAAAGCCTCCTGGGGAACCAGGGTGACGGCCGACTGTGCGACCGCCAAGCCCTGAACCGCAAGAAGCGACAGGACGGCGAGAAGGCGCGTCATCGGTCGCCCCCGCGCAAGGAGGGCCCCGAGAAAAAGCGGGTAAGGACGAGGGCGGCGTCATCCTCGGTCGACAGGACGAGGTTCGCCACCCCGCGCCGGGCCGCGAGATGCTCCCATCTGTGGATACCCTCGCGGTGCTCCCGCGCCCACGCTTCCCTAAACGCCCGGGAGGACGTCGGGTAACTGACGGCGACGCCCGTCTCCGGGTCGCGAAACGGTAAGTATCCCGCGTCGGGAAGGGCCTCGTCCGTCGGCGAGACGACGCGGACCGCGAGCACGTCGTGCTTCCGCGCCAGGATGCCGAGTTCCTTCTCGTAACCGTCGACGCGGAAATCGGATATCGCGACGACGAGGGATCGGTTCCTGAGGGCCCGCGCGGCGCCCGCGAGGGCCGAGGCGAGGGCGCTCCCGCGCTCGCGCGGGGCGAAATGGTCGAACGACGAGACGACGGCGAGCACCTGGTCCTTGCCGACGCGCGGCTTGAAAACCGGGCCGACGGCGCCGTCGAAGACGACGCTGCCCAGTGGGCTCGATGTCTGCTCGGCAGCGAAGGCTATCAGGGCCGCGGCCTCGACCGCTTGGTCGCGCCGCGATCGCGAGCCGGCGTGCATCGACAGCGAGAGGTCAAGGACCACGAACACCACGAGCTCCCGTTCCTCGCGCCACAGCTTGACGAAGGGCTTTCCCATCCGGGCGGTGACGTTCCAGTCGATCGAGCGGATGTCGTCCCCGCGCTCGTACTCGCGCACCCCGTCGAAATCGACGCCCCGGCCCCGGAACGCCGACTTGAATGAGCCGGCCCGCATGCCCTCTGCGAGGGAAAGGGCGGCGAGCTTAAGGTAACGGGCCCGTTCCGAGACGCGGGAGGAATCCATGCGCCCGCCTTACGGCACCGGCACGATGCCGAGGATATCGGAGACGAGGTCGTCCGCCGAAAGACCGTCGGCGCCGGCCTCGTACGAGAGCACCAGCCGATGCCGCAACGCAGCGGGGGCGACGGCCTTGACGTCTTCCGGGATCACGTAATCGCGACCCGCGAAAAGGGCGTTGATCCGCGAGCACTGGTGCAAGGCGATGCTCGCCCGCGGAGATGCCCCGAAGGAAATGTACTTAAGGTAATCGTCCCTCGTGCGTCGATCGCGGCGGGAGGGCGCGAGCGGCCTCGTCGCGGCGACGATGGCGACTAGGTACCGGACGATGGAATCGTCGACCCGTACCGCGCGGGCCGCCTCGCGCAAGGTCTCAATGTCCCGGGCGGTGATCGCGGGAGATGCGGGGGCGAGCCTGTCGGGATCGCGCGTCTCGTAGCCGTCCCGCGAGGCGCGAACGATCTCGGCCTCCTCGTCGAGCGAGGGATAGGGAACCATCAGCTTTAGGAGGAAGCGGTCGAGCTCGGCCTCCGGCAGGGGGTAGGTTCCCTCCTGCTCGATCGGGTTTTGGGTCGCGAGGACGAGAAACGGCGACGGAAGGCGATAGGTCGTGTCACCGATCGTCACCTGACCCTCGGCCATCGCCTCGAGAAGGGCGGACTGAACCTTCGCCGGGGCGCGGTTAATCTCGTCGGCCAGGATAAGGTTCGCGAAGATTGGCCCCTTCCTGACCGAGAACGCCGCCTTCGCCTGCTCGTACACCAAGGTACCGATCAAGTCGGCGGGCAAAAGGTCGGGAGTGAACTGCACCCGCTTAAAGCTTAAGTCCGCGATCTCGGCGAGGGTCTTGACGGCGAGGGTCTTCGCGAGCCCCGGCACCCCCTCGAGGAGGACGTGCCCGCCGGCTATCATCCCCATCAGGATCCCGTCCACGAGGGCCGACTGCCCGACGATGCGCCGGGCCATCTCGCGGCGACAGGTTTCGATGACGGCCGCCGTGCCGGCGACCCGCGAATCGGTTTCTTTCATATAAAACCATTCTACGCATGTTAGGGAAGATTGACAACCGGGGCCCCTCCGTTGTATACGATACTCACTATGTCTAACCAAAACGCACGACACCCTCTCGCGCAGGAACTCAACGCCGTATTGGCGCCCTGCATCGCGGGCCGCCTCTTGTCCGACCTCGGGCAGCGCCTCTATTTCCCGAAGGGCATCATCGCCCAAAGCGGCGAGGCGAAAAAGCTCGGCAAAACGGCGAACGCGACGATCGGGATGGCGTGCAAGGACGGGAAACCCGTAATCCTGTCCTCTCTCAAGGACCAGCTTCCCTCCCTGAGCGCGGGCGAGGCCGTCGCCTACGCCCCGACCGCCGGCGTCGAGGAGCTCCGATCCTACTGGCTCGAGGCGATCAGGCGAAAAAACCCCTCGCTCGGGTCGACCCCCGTCTCGCTTCCGGTCCTCGTGCCCGGCCTCACCGCCGGTATTTCCTTCCTTTCCGACCTCTTCCTCGGCGAGGGGATCACCCTGCTTACGGGCAATCCCGCCTGGGACAACTACGTTCTGATCGTGGAGGCGCGCCGGGGCGCCAACCTCGCCAGCTTCCAGGTCTTCCAAGACGGGGGCTTCGACGCCGCCGGCTTCCGCGCCGCGGTGACCGAGCAGGCCAAGTCAGGATCGGTCCGCGTCCTCCTAAACTTCCCGCAGAACCCCGCCGGCTACACCCCGACCAGGGCCGAGGCCGCGACGATCCGCGACATCCTCGTCTCGGCCGCCGATTCCGGCGCGGACGTCATGGTGTGGTGCGACGACGCGTACTTCGGCCTTGACTACGAGGACGACATCGAGCCTGAGTCCCTGTTCGCGCGCCTCGCCGGCGCGCACGAGCGAATCCTCGCGGTCAAGATCGACGGGCCGACGAAGGAGGACTACGTGTGGGGCCTCCGCACCGGCTTCCTCACCTTCGGCTCGAAGGGAATGAACGAGGCACAGTACGAGGCCTTGGTCAAGAAACTGATGGGCGCGATCCGCTCGTCCGTCTCCTGCGCCGCGACGCCGTCGCAGTCCTTGATGCTGAAGATCGCGCAGGACCCCCGGACCGAGGGCGAAAAGGCGGCGTTTCGAACGCTCCTCGAGGAGCGTTATCGCGTCGTGCGCGCCTTCATCGACGCGCACGCGGGCCATCCCGTGCTCACCGCCCTCCCCTTCAACTCGGGCTACTTCATGAGCATGCGCTGCTCCGGGGTGGGCGCCGAGGAACTCCGCGTCAAGCTCCTTCACGATCACGGAATCGGGACGATATCGATCGACCCG
>JAKPSR010000393.1 GCA_029571425.1 Spirochaetota bacterium
GATCGTCTGCCAGTCGTACGTCTCGGTCAGCTGCTCCACGAGTTTCTGAAAATCGACGGGCCTGACGCGAACCGTGATCCCGACGGCCTTGCACTCGTCGACGATGATCGACGCGATGTCGCTGCCCGATGCGCTGTCCGCCGTGATCGTGAGATCAAACTCGACCGCTCGCCCCTTGACGTCGCGCAGGACGCCGGATGCGTCGCGGCGCATTCCTATTGAGTCAAGCAATCGCAGGGCCACGGCAGGATCGTACAGGTACTTCAACTTGATCTCGGGATCGAAATAAGGATTCATCTCCGAGAAGAAATGGTACTCGGGATCGGCGAGCCCGCGATAGGTTTGCGATATTATCCGCTCTCGGTTAAGCAGGCAGCTCATCGCCTGCCGGAACTCGCGTTTAGTGAACCACTCGTACTGCGGGGTTTGCGCGTTCTTCGGGTTTTGGTTGAACGACCAAAATCCGGCGCCAAGCGCGCCGTCCGCGCGGAACACGGTATAGTCATCGGCTTCCGTACCCGCCCCCGCGACCACCTCCTCGACGTTCTCGGGTCGCGCGCGATAGGACTCGACCTTGCGTTCTTTAAAGAGGAGATACTGCGTATTCTCGTCGGTTATGATGGAGAAAACTTTTTCCTCCGGGTACGGGATCGCCGCGCCACGCGCGTCCTTGTTCCAGTAATCGGGGTTTCGCTTGAAGACCAATCGCTGACTCGGAACGTACTCGACGAGGAACCACATCCCCATCGAGGGAATGGCGCGCGGATCCGCCGCGACGCTAAAGAGCTCAAGGACCCCCTGCACGCCGCGCTCGCGCTTCGCGGGCTCGAATATGAATCGTGGCCCGAAATTGCGGTTCGTCTCGAGGAAGGGTTCGGCGCACATGCGGGGAAAATTAAACGCGAAACGCCGATCGTCGATCCGCTCGATCGTTATCGGCGCGAGGGTTCCGTCGGGCATTTGCTGAAAGTGCCCGTTATACGCCGAGCTTTGAAAGGCGGGGTCGCCCTCGATCTCGTCGTACCAGAAAATCACGTCGTCGGAGGTCACCTTGACCCGGCGATCCGACCGATAAAAGCTCCACCACAGGTCGTCGCGAAGGGTGTAGACGACGCGAAGGGTTCCCGCCTTTTCGTCCGGGAAAAGCTCCGCCGAGGCGCAGTTCGGTATCCATTCGCGGCGAACATAGTCGTAATCGAGAAGGCTATCGTGCATTTGGTTGACGATGGTGTTCGTCGCCTGGTCGCGCTCGGCGATCAGCAGGTTGAAGCTCTTCGGGTCCGAGAGCATGGCGCTCCGCCACGAGCCGCCGACGCGGCCGGGAACGTATTTCTCCCCGCGCCATGGCTTATACTCAGTCCGGGAGACCAGATCCCCTTCCGCCGAATGAAGGCGTTGCTCGATCTCGGCGAGGGTGAGTTCCTCCACGCGGGAGCATGACGAGAACGCGGCGAGCGCCGCGAAGGCGACGAACGCGAGGGGAGCAGCAAAAAAAGACCGCATCGATTACCTCACGACCCGGATCTCGTCGAACCCGAACTCGATCCCGTCAAGGTCCGCGTGCTCGGCGGCGAACTCGAGTCGCGCGACGCGCTTCCAGTCGAACAAGCCCTTCGAGGGGAACCATCCGTCCCTCCACCCGCCCGAATCTTTCATGTCGCCCAAGGGGATGCGAACCGTATGCCATTCCCCATCCCTCGGCAATAGCTCGGGGCCTATCGGCATGCTCATGCGCCACGGTATCTCGCCGGGCGCGAAGCCGGGGTTAATGAAACGAACGTCTATATACGCGTCGGCCGCGGAGCACCGCGCCCGAAACTCGAGCGCGCCGCCTGAGGCGACCACGGACGAAAGATCCTGCTCGTCGCGAAAGTCGAACGCAAAGGAACGATATCGTTTGCAGTTTCCCCATCGGATCGAGAACCGGCCCGAGGCGGGCGCGCGCTCATCGTAGTAATCGACGGAGCCGGGCTCCCCGTAACCGCCCGTGAAAATCCCGGGCGCGGGATAGTCCGCGTACACCTCGAGCGGCGGGACGACGGGACCGCGAACGCGCGGGCGCTGGGGCGGGATTGAAAGGCCCAGAGCCTCCGCGACCGGGACCGAAAGGTCGCTGTCGACCGATCCGCCGCGCGGCCCACTGTATATCCCGAAACCGCCCGCGTAATCCCAAAGGGCCCAGGCGATTCCGCGGGCCTCGAGGTGGGATCGCGTCGCACGGCACCATCGCGCGCGGTCTTCCTCGGCGCTGTTCGGTTGGAACGCGCCAAACTCGCCGCAAAAAATCGGAACCCCACGCTTCCGCGCGAACTCCCAGGCGATGTCGATCAACGAGCGAACGTGCTCGTCGGTGCCCTCGCGCCGGTAGTTGTCGTAGGCGCCGCGAAGCCACATTCCCGAAAGGGAGCGGGGAAACTTCGGCATCCGCTTCGCGTCGTAGGGATAGGGCATCCCGGCGAGATCGGTCAACACGGGGTCGCCCCAATTCGCCCCTTGATGGGTGAAAAGATAGGGGTCGTAAAAATGGAACGTGTATATCAGATTCCGGTCTTTATACGCCGGCAGGGAGACGATGTCGCGGAAGTTGTTGTAGTTCGCCGAGCCAACGACGATGGGATGGGTTTGATCCTCGGCCCGTATCGCCTCGATCGCCTTGGCCTGTATCCGCGCCCAGCGATCAAGCGCGATCCCGTGCGGCTCGTTCAGCACCTCGTACACGACGAGGGGCGAACGCGAGCGATATCGCGACGCGAGCTGAGGCCATACCTTAACGAGTATATCCCCAACCTTCGGGTCCGTCGGTACGACGGGGTCGAAGGTATGGTTGTCGACGATGATATAGAGCCCAACGGCCTCGGCCCAATCGATCGCCTGATCGAGGAAGCCCAGGAACAGGGGATCAAGACGATACTCGGGCGCGGGACCCGCCATCGCGTGCAGGTTGATCGGCAGGCGAACGAAATCGAAGCCGAGCCGCTTAAGGTCCTCGAAATCGCGCTTGGAGAACCGCGAGAACTGGATCTGCCGAGGCGACGGGGCCTCGAACCAGGAGGTTAGGTTAACCCCGCGCGAGAAGGGACATGGGGGCGGATTGACTGAGGAATCGACCGACCATGCCGGCAAGGCGGCGAAAACCGCCATGGCGAGAATGGCCCCAATCGCCGCGATTGCCGGGCGCGAGCGCCTTGTGTCGATTGTGTTCATTGCCCCTCCCAAAGGAACGCGATAGTACGTATTCTATCCCGCAACCCGGGGGCGGTCAACAAAACCCTACACGGTGAATTGCCCAACGAGGGCGGTAACCGCGTCGATGCTCTTCCCGTTTTCGGCGACCGCCCCGCGCAGCTTGCCGACGACCTCCGTTATCACGCCCATCTCGCCGCGCGCGCGCTCAACCCGAACGAGGATGTCGTTCGCCGCGTCCCTGAGCTCGTCGATGCGCGCGAAGACCGAGGCGCTCTCGTCCTTCATCCGGGACCCATCCGAGGTCAGGCTGTGGCAGCTTTCCCGAATCGAGGTTATCGTCGAGACGATCTCGCGCGCGCCGGTGTCCTGCTCGTCCATCGACGCCTTCAACTCCTGCACCATCCGCTCGATCTCGCCGATTCGCCCGGTGATTCCGCCGTATCCCTCGAGCGAGGCCGCGGACGAGGAAACGATCCCCTGTATCGAGTCGTGTATCCCCTTCAGGAGCTTCCCGATCGAGGCCGATTGGGCCATGGACGTTTCGGCGAGCGTGCGGATCTCGCCGGCGACCACCGCGA
>JAKPSR010000395.1 GCA_029571425.1 Spirochaetota bacterium
ACGCGACGCAGTAGCCGATCCCGAACGGGGCCTCGTACCCGTGAAGCCGGGACTCGACCCGCAGGCGATCGAAGGCGCCGGCCATCGCGACGATCGAGCGCCACCCGCATTCGGCCGCGCGCTCGCGCGTCTCGGCGTCGATCCCGATGATGGTGGCGAAGGGATCCCCGCCCCGGAAGGCGTCCGCGACAGCCCGGTCGAAAACTGCGCCCGAGGGACTCTCCCCGTACGGGCTTTCCCGGCTCACCTTGTGCGACATATCCCCGCTCGCCACGATCGCGACGCGGCGACCGAGCCGGCCCCCGACGATCCGGATCATCCCCCCGAGACGATACAGGGTATGCGGGTCGAGGGCGGCCGAGGCAAGGACGACGAGCCGGAAACCAGAGGCCTCCTCCGATATGAAATGGAGCGGCACGAGGGCCCCGTGGTCAAGGCCGGACTCGATCCCCAGTCGGCGCATCTCGGACGAGCCGAGCGAGCCGCCCGATATCCCGCCCGAGTGCATCTCGTCGAGAAGGGCCGAACGGAACTCGGCGTCCGCGTCGTACCGATACCGATCCTCCGCCGCGCCGAAGCCGGCGAAGGAACCGACGAGCGGGTCGCCGTCGTAGGCGAAAACGTAGTCGCTGAATACGGGGGCGTGCGGGGAAAGGAGGACGATCGTTTCGGGGGCGAAGGCGGCGAGCTCCCGCGCCGCTGACTTTAGCGCGTCGAGGGTCGCCGCGGCCTCGCGCTCGCGCCCCTTGCCAACCGATGGCACCACTACTGGTGGATGGGGAAAGACGAATCCCATGATCTCTGCGCGCTCTTTCATACCGCTAAGTATAGTCCATGGACGCGGCCATTGTTCTTTTTTTCGCGTTCTTCTTGTATACTGTTCCCGATGATTGCATCAGCCCAGCGGCAGGCGACTAAAGTCGCCACGACTTTAGTCGCCACGACAAAAAACGCCGCGATTTTAGGCGCCGCCTGTATCCTCGGCCTCGCGCTCGCCTCCTGCGCGAGCGGACCGCGACTGTATCCCGCGGCGCCGACCCTCCTTCCCGGCGTGACGGCCGAGATGAACGGGCCGGGCTATTGGATCGCGCGCCATCCGGCGCCCGACGAGCTTATAATGGGGGAAACCGAGATCGCTGCGTTCAACGAGGGGCTTCGCGAGCGTGGACTAACCCATGATCTCTGGGGCGCCCTGCCGACGGGCCCCGCGCTCGCGCGCGAAATGGAGGCGGCCGTACGGTGGTTCTCCGCCGCCGGCTATTATACCGCCAAGGGCGCGCGCGTGAACGAGACCTTCGTTGAGCCGATCCGCCGGCTAATGGCTATCGACGCCCTTCCCGCCTACCCCGAACCGCGCTTCGCCTTCCTCTCCGAACGGACGGGCTTACGCGCCCTCCCGAGCGCGGAACCCCTGCTCGACGCCCCCGGCGACTGGTATACCGACAATCTCCTCGCGAGCAGTCTCGAGCCGGGCCTGCCCCTCGTCGTCCTTCATGATTCAGCCGACGGGCGTTGGTCGTACGTCCGCGCGGAGCGCGCCTCGGGATGGGTCCCCGCCGAGGCGCTCGTTCCGGCCGACGCGGAGACATTCGCCGCCGGCCGCGACCGCGCGGGCGTCCTCGTGGTCGCGGCGCGAGCAGAGCTTTTCGAGGATCCCACCTGTACCCGATATGCCCTCTTCGTCCGGATGGGAACGCGCCTGTGGAGCGCGCCCACCGAGGCGGCGACCGGTATGGGTTCAGGCGGAACCGCCCGTCCCGTCGTGCTTCCCGCCCGTGACGCGACGGGCGCCTACGCCGAGCGGATACTCTGGGTCGCCGCCGACGCGGTCCGCGATCGTCCCCTGCCCTATACCCCGCGCGCCGTCATCACGCAGGCCTTCCGCCTCCTCAACGCCCCGTATGGCTGGGGTGGCGACTTCGGCGAGCGCGATTGTTCCCAGTTCCTCTGCGAGATCTTCGCGACCGTCGGCCTCGTCCTTCCCCGGAACTCCTCCGCGCAGGCGAAGGCCGGGCTCCCCGCCGAGGGTTTCGTGGCGGGCGCGACCGATGAAGCCAAGCGAGCGGCCCTCGCCGCCTGCGTGCCCGGCGCCACGGTCATTCGCCTTCCCGGCCACATCATGCTGTACCTGGGCGAG
>JAKPSR010000403.1 GCA_029571425.1 Spirochaetota bacterium
CCTCCTCTCGTGAGGGGAGGGCGTCGCTGGAGAGGAAGGTATCAATGCGCGTGATCGTCGTTGGCAACGGGATAGCCGGGGTGAACGTCGCCTCGGGATTGAGCGGGGCTCCCGGCCTCGAGATCGAGATACTCTCGGCGGAGACTCGACCCTTTTATTCGCGGGTACGCCTTCCCGAGGTCCTTTCGGGCGCGAGCGCGCCGGAGGCGATCACTTTCTATAAACCGGAATGGTACGAGAAGAAGGGAATCACCGTACGGCTCGGGACGCGCGTCGAGTCGATAGACGCGGCGCGTCGAAGGATCATGATCGCGGGTGGCGGGGAGGAGTCGTACGACGCGCTCGTCCTCGCGACCGGCGCCGTCCCGAATAGGCCGTCCGTCCCGGGCGCCGAGCTCGCGGCCGTGCACGCGATGCGCACGCTCGACGACGTCGAGGCGATCAGGGCGAGCCTCGCGCGCGAGGCCTCGTCCGCCTCCGTGGTCGGTGGCGGGCTACTCGGCCTCGAGGCGGCGCGCGCCCTCGCCGAGGCCGGCGCGCGATCGGTCCGCGTTTTCGAGGTCGCCCCGCGACTACTGCCGCGGCAGCTCGACGAAGCGTGCGCGGCCATACTCGCCGCGCGGTTCCGCGCGATGGGGATCGAGACGGTGTGCGCCGCGGAACTCGCCGCCTTCGTCCCGTCCGACTTGGACCCCGCCCGCGCAGGCGGGCTCGCGCTGAAGGACGGCAGGACCTTCCCGAGCGCGACGACGATACTCTCGATGGGTGTGCGCCCGGAGATATCGCTCGCGCGCGCGGCGGGCATCGCGTGCAACCGCGGTATCGTCGTGGACGACCGGATGCGCTCGTCGGCGAGCGGGGTCTACGCCGTCGGGGACTGCGCCGAATTCGGCGGCGTCGTCTGGGGCATCATCCCGGCGGCGCTCGAGCAGGCGCCGGTCGCCGCCCGAGCGATCCTCGCCGACCTCGGCCTCTCGGGCGGCGCGGAGGCGCCGCGCTACGCGCAGACGGTGCCGAAGACGGCCCTTAAGGTAGCCGGGATCGAGTTACTGTCGGTGGGTAAGGCGGTTCCCTCGGCCGAGGAGGTCTCGTCGGGAGCCGTCGTCGAGCGCGTTCGCGCGGGAGACGACGGGTCGCGGTACGAGAAGCTCGTGCTCGAGCGGGCCGAGGGCGGCTATCGCCTCGCCGGCGCGATCCTCTTCGGGAGCAAGGCGCGCCAGGCCTGGGCGCAAAAGGCGATGGGCTCGCCGATGACCGCGGCCGAGGCCGACGCGATGCTCTCCGCGGAGTAAGCTGCGAAGCGATTGCCCGCGCCTTGGCGAAGATCGTTCGCCGTTACTGGTCCATCCGCCTTATCTCGGCGATCTTGTCGCGGATCGCGGCGGCCTGCTCGAACTGCAGTATCTCGGCGAACTCCGCCATCTGCCGCTCAAGGGCTGCGATCAGCTTCTTGCGCTCGGAGGGGATGAAGAGGTTGTGGCTCTGGATTAGCACTTCCGACTCGACCTCGGCGGCCTCGCGCTTCGTCTCGCTCTCGCGGGTGAGGATATCCTCGACCGCCTTCTTGATCGTCGTCGGGGTGATGCCGTGCGCGCGGTTGTATTCTTCCTGGACCGCCCTGCGGCGGTTCGTCTCCGCAATCGCCTCTGACATCGCGTCGCTCATCCGGTCGGCGTACATCACCACCGTGCCCGAGACGTTGCGCGCCGCGCGTCCGATGATCTGCACGAGGCTGGTCGTGGAGCGGAGAAACCCGATCTTGTCGGCGTCGAGGATGCCGATGAACGAGACCTCGGGGAGGTCGATCCCCTCGCGGAGGAGGTTGATTCCGACGAGAACGTCGAACTCGCCCGCGCGGAGTCCCTTCAGTATCTCGACGCGCTCGATCGTCTCGACCTCCGAGTGTATGTACTTCACCTTGAGGCCGAGCCCGCCGAGATAGTCGGTCAGGTCCTCGGCCATGCGCTTCGTCAGGGTGAGGATCAGGCTCCGCTCGTCGCGGTCGATGCGGAGCTTTACCTCGCGCCAGATGTCCTCCATTTGCCCCTCGCTCGGGCGCACCTCGACGACGGGGTCGAGGAGGCCGGTCGGCCTGATCACCTGCTCGACGACGCGGGCCGAGCGGCGTACTTCCTCCTCGCGCGGGGTGGCGGAGACGAATACGACCTGGTTCAGCATCCCCTCGAACTCCGAGAGCTTGAGGGGGCGGTTGTCGAGGGCGCAGGGGAGGCGGAAACCGAAGTCGACGAGGTTCTGCTTCCGCGAGCGGTCGCCCTCGTACATCGCGCCGATTTGCGAGAGGGTAACGTGGCTCTCGTCCATGAAAAGGAGGAAATCCTCTGGAAAGTAGTGGAACAGGGTCGCGGGCGGCTCGCCGGGCGTCCGGCCCGCGATCGGCGCGGAGTAGTTCTCGATGCCCGGGCAGTAGCCCATCTCGCCGAGCATCTCGAGGTCGTACTCCGTTCTCGTCTTTAACCGCTCGGCCTCTAGTATCTTTCCCTGGGATTGGAAGCGCGCGAGCTGCTCGTCGAGCTGCTCGCGGATGCGCGCGAGGGCGTTCGGCACCGCGTCCTCCCGCATAACGAAGTGCTTCGCGGGATAGACGGTAAGCTCGTCGAACTCCTCGGTGACCTCGCCCGAGACGGGATTGAAGCGGCGGATGCGCGCGACCGTTTCCCAGTCGAGCTCGAGGCGGTAGGCCTCCTCGAGGTAGGCGGGGAATATCTCGATGACGTCCCCGCGCACCCGGAAACGCCCGCGCTCGAGGACGGCGTCGTTACGCTCGTACTGGAGCGAGACGAGTCGCTTCTTCAGCGAGTCGAGGTCGCACGCCTCGCCGGCCTGGATATGGACGCGCATGTCGCGGTAGGACTCGGGTAGGCCGAGACCGTAGATGCAGGAGACCGTCGACACGACGATGACGTCGCGCCGCTCCATCAGGCTGAAGGTCGCCGAGAGGCGGAGTCTGTCGATCTCCTCGTTGATCGAGGCGTCCTTCTCGATGTAGAGGTCGCGCGAGGGGACGTAGGCCTCGGGCTGGTAGTAATCGTAGTACGAGACGAAGTACTCGACGGCGTTGTTCGGGAAGAAGCTCTTGAACTCGCGGTAGAGCTGGGCGGCGAGGGTCTTGTTGTGGCTGATGACGAGCGTAGGCCGTTGGACTTGCTCGATGATCTTCGCCATCGTGAATGTCTTACCCGAGCCGGTGACGCCCTTTAGCGTCTGGTATCGGTCGCCCGCCTCTATGCCGCGGACGAGCGCGCTTATCGCCTCGGGCTGATCGCCCGATGGCTCGTAGTCCGAGACGACCTTGAACGGCTTCATCAGTTCGCTCGCTCGGCGAGGGTCATCTTGAGGTTCACTCGCTGCTTCCCGCGAAGGACCGTGATCTCTATCTCCTCTCCCGGCTTACGCGCCTCGAGCGCGGAGTAGTAATCGGTTAGTCCTTGGACTTGCTGCCCCGCGATCGACACGATCACGTCCCCGCCGAGGTAGATGATCGAGCTCGAGCGTCCGGAGCCGTAGCGCACTGCGTCCGATCCCCCGCGTAGCCCCGCCTTCTCGGCGTTGCTTCCCTTGCCCACGCGCGAGACGAGGAGCCCGCGGTCCACGGGGAGGTGCGCGTAGTTCGCGATCGAGGCGTTGAGCTGCACGAGTTCGGCGTCGATCGAGCCGCGCTTGACGCGGCCGAACTGTATCAGCTCGGCGACGACGCGCTTGGCCGTGTTCACCGGGACCGCGAAGCCGATGCCCGCCGAGCTTCCCGAGGTCGAGTAGATCATGGTGTTGATGCCGATCATCCTTCCCTGCGTGTCGAGGAGGGGCCCGCCCGAGTTGCCGGGGTTGATCGCGGTGTCGGTTTGGATCATGTCCTTGATTACTGCGTTTTGCCTCGTCTGGATCGGGCGACCGAGGGCGGAGACGATGCCCGTCGTCAGGGTACGGTCGAGGCCGAAGGGATTCCCGATCGCGAGCACCTTCTGCCCGACCTTGAGACGCGACGAGTCGCCGAAAGCGATGGTCTTGAGCTCGGCGCCCTTCGGCGGGTCGAACTTGAGAACGGCGATGTCGTTCTGCGGGTCGGTGCCGACGATCTTCCCCTCGTACTGGCTACCGTCGGAGAGGGATACGAAAATCTTCACCGCGTTCTCGATGACGTGGGTGTTCGTTACGACGTAGCCGCGCGCGTCGATGATCGAGCCCGATCCCGAGCCTCCTTCCTGGGGGACGGGTTCGAGGAACCAGTTGATCCCGACGGTCTCGGTCGTGATGTTGACGACGGCCTCGTTGGCCCGCTCGTAGACGGTGATGTTCTGGGTTTCGTCTTGCGTATACCCTGCCGTTTCGGCAACGGGCATCTCGGTCGCGCCAACTGGCGCGACTGGCGCGTTAGGCGCGACTGGCGCATCCAAGATTGTCCCATCCGCGGTTACGGCCGTCGACGCGCGCGCGCGCGGAAACTCGATCGCCCCCGCGACAAAGAGGATGACAAGGGCCACGGCGACGGAAACGAACGCCACGGAAATAACCTGCTTCGTGCTGTAGAGGCGCATGGGACTCTCCTTTCATACAATAATAGGACAAAACGAAGGGCTTCGGCAATAAAAAAGGGCGCCGCGCTCGCGCGCGGACGCCCGTTCGGTCGGGTTCCCGAAGGAATCGGCGATCGTTATTTCTTCGACTTGGCCGGGGCTTTAGCTACCGCCTTGGCGGGGGCAGCCTT
>JAKPSR010000413.1 GCA_029571425.1 Spirochaetota bacterium
CGACGAGCTCGTCGACGACGCGCCTAGCGCGCTTGAGCGACAGCTCGAGCTCTCCCGCGGGCTTGCCTACCGACGCGGTGTGTCCCTCGACGAGGAAGCTCGCGCCCTCCGCCGACTTGATCGCCCCGCGCAGGGCTTCCGCGATGGCGTCGAGCCTCCACGCCTCGGCCGGTAGGATTTGGTCGGAGTCCGGGACGAATCGGATGTCCCGGACCGAGAGTCGTATCCCCGCCTCGGTCTCCTCGACGGCGAATGGGGCTGTAACGCCCGTCTCTGCCTTCGGTGCCGCCTTTGCGACGGGACTCGCGGGCGGGGTCTTGCTCGCCGGCGCGGCCGCAGGCGCACCGGTGGCCGCGATCGCGTCGCCGAAGGTGTCGTCGGTTGTCTCTGCGGGCGCGATTGGCGCGCTGCGCGACTTGCCGCGATTCGCCTTCGCGTCTCCGCCGCCTGAGTCGGGAGACCGGGCGACGATGCCGCGGAGCAGCGGGAGGATTTCCTCGCGCTTCACGGGTACCGGCGTCTCGGCGAAAATCGCCGTGCTTCCCTTAAAGCGGACGCTCGAACCGTCGGCGTAGGTAAAGCTTTCGTCGAGGCGATCGAGGATCAAGAGGGCCGAGCCTGTCTTGGCGTCGACGATGATATCAAGATCGTGGGTGCCGGTCGCCGACGCGAGCGCGGCGTCGCGCCGGGCACCGCGCGACCACGCGGTCGACGAGCGGGGGAGGCGAGTCGCGTACTTGGCCCTGATTCGACGCGCCGGTATTCCCCGGTAGCTCTCGGAGCCGACGTAGGCGTACTCGACCAAGATCGGCAGGTCGGTAAGGCGACCGTCGCCTAGGGGATCGATGACCCGAATCGCCTCGGCCTGCCAGCGGTCCCCGGGACGGACTGGTTGGTCCGGGAACGAGGGAAGGTCCCGAAGGCGGGGGTAGCCTTCGTCCGTTTGGAAGGACATACGGCCCGACCTGTCCACGGTAAAGGCTGCGCGTCTCGCCTCGTCGATCGCCCGGGCTTCCTTGATCGCGTCCCGCGTCGTTTCCTCGAGAACGTAGAAGGTCCCGTCGTACAGGACCGACCCTCCCGACGACGGGCTTGGCCCGATGCGCGCGCGGGTTTCCCGATGGGTGAGCCCTTTGTACGAGCCGTCCCTCCAGGTTGACCAATTCGACCGCTCAACCTGGTAATAGTCGCCGCGCGCCGTGGACGAGAGGAGTACGCCATCCGGCGACTCAGCCGTCGCGGGGGATCCCACGTAAAGCGCCATGATCGCCGCGCATAATAGCGTAAAAAAACGTCGCATATACCGGAAATGATATACCATTTTTCCCCGCCGATGTGTTATATTTAAACTAACGAAATTGGAGTTCGGCATGACTAAAGTGGACATCTTCCCCGAGGCGTTATTCAGTAGTTTGATCGATATACCGATTTTCTCTCAGATCGACCGAGCCGACCTTGACGACCTTCCCAACATTTGCGACCTTCTGTCTTTCGAGCCTGGTGAGACGATCATCGTCGAAGGACAGGTTTCGTCCAGCATATATACCCTTCTTTCCGGTTCAGTCGACGTCTTCAAAAAGGGGCATCAGAAGGACGAGATCAAGATCACGACCCTGCCGATGGGCGCGACCTTCGGCGAGACCTCCATCTTCAAGGGAGCCCCGAGCACGGCTACCGTGCGCGCGTCCTCCCTTTCCTTGGTCATGGCCCTTTCGCGCGAGAAATTTTCCGTGTACATCAATACCCATCCCCGCGCGGGTCTCGTCATCATGACCTATATCGTCTTCGGGCTTCTCGAGAAGCTCCGTTCCTTGAACGACATGATCGCCTTCGAGAAGGAGTTCACGGTATCCTCCGAGGACCTCGACGCGATGCGGAGCCTTTTCCCGCCGACCGTCGAGGAGATCATCTCCCGCTGAAAAACCCCGCGAGCCGGCCCTTTTCGGTAAGGAACGGGCCGAAACGAGCCGAAAATAGACTCGAACGCCTATGAGTAAGCAATGCCTCGGCCCATGCGCCATCCTCGCCTTCCTCCTCGCCCCGGCCCTTTTCTGGGCCGAGGATTTAGTGCACACCTTGAAGAAGGGCGAGACCCTGTACTCGATCAGCAGGCAGTACCAGGTACCGGCCGAGCTCATCATGAGCCACAACGGGATCGCGAATCCCGATCGACTCCAAGCCGGCCAGAAGATCAAGATTCCCGGGATATATACGGTCCAGAAGGGCGATACCCTCTACGCGATCGCGCGCAAATTTGGGGTGACTGCGGACGAGCTCGCCCGAATCAACAAGATACCGAAGGACGGCACGCTCAAGGCGGGCGACCGACTCTGCGTTCCCGGCGGCGCCCAGGCCGTCGCCGCGGCGGGGAAGGGGAACGACCCCGCTCCCGCGAAGGGCGACGACGCGGGTCAAAAACTGCCGCCGGGGGTCTCCCGTCCCCTCGATCCCCGAACATACGACAACCGCACCGTCGACAAGTCCCTGATCTGGCCCGTCTCCGTGATCGATATCTCGTATCTGTCGGGTAAGGTGTACGGCGTGTCCATCACCTCCGATAAGGGGGAACGCGTCAAGGCGATCGCCTCGGGAAAGGTGATATCGGCCGGTCCCTACCGCGGTTTCGGCCAGGTGGTCTTCGTTCAGTCGACGTCGGGGTATATTTACGTGTATGGTGGCCTCGAGAAGGTGTCCCAGCGGGTCGGCCACGTCCTCTCGTTCGGGGATTCCCTCGGCACCCTCGGATCCGACAGCCTTTCCGGCAAGGCGCAGCTGTATTTCATGGTGTACAACAAGGATACGCCGATCGATCCCGCAAAGGCACCGCGCGGTAATTGACGCTCGTTTGAATTCCATTCGGGCTTTTCGCCCTTTTTCGTTTGTATCCGGATCGGATATTGTGCTAAAATTAACGCAAGGGCCCGTGGGCAGATGAAATCGGACAAGAACGAAAAAACGAGACCGGCGAACAAAAAAAACTCATCGACGCTCGAGTCCAAAAAGGGTGTGAAAAAGGCGCGGCCGCCCAAGGACGCGGATCCCCTTGCCCTATACCTTAAGCAGATTTCCCGCTATCCGCTTCTAACCCTCGAGGACGAGCAGGACATCGGCCAGCGCATACAGCGCGCGAAGCTCGCCATCGTATCCCTAAAGGAGAACTACGCCGACCGACCGGCTGATCCCGTCTACCTCCGCGAGGCGTCGAAGCTCGAGGCGAGCCTGCGCGACCTCAAGAACCGGATGATCACCTCGAACCTCCGACTCGTCGTCTCGATCGCCAAGAACTACCAGCATCGCGGCCTCGGCC
>JAKPSR010000421.1 GCA_029571425.1 Spirochaetota bacterium
TGGGCAGTGATCCGCAAGGAATGAATGGCTACATCTACAGTTATTCCCCTATGATCTTGACGAGGACGCGCTTACGCCGTCCGCCATCGAACTCGCCGTAAAAGACCTGTTCCCACGGGCCAAGGTGCAAGGCGCCGTCCGTAATGGCGACCACTGCCTCACGCCCCATTATCTGCCGCTTCATGTGCGCGTCGGCGTTCGTCTCGCCGACGTTGTGCCGATAGGAACCGACGGGCTCATGTGGGGCGAGCTTCTCGAGCCAAACGTCGAAGTCTCGATGTAAACCGCCTTCGTCGTCGTTGACGAAAACGCTCGCCGTAATGTGCATGGCGTTTACCAGGCAAAGGCCTTCGTGGACGCCCGACTCCCGCACGAGATCTTCGATGGTCGGGGTTATGTTGATAAACTCACGCGGTTTACTTGTGTTAAACCAAAGCTCTTTCGTTAATGTTTTCATTCTCAATAGTCTCCAAAAACTCGCTTTTGCTTTATCACACGAAATAGTATATCCAACCGCCATGAAATAATCAAAAAATGAATTGGTTTTTCCGAAAAGAGAGATACACTCATTTTCGCTGTGCGAATGCTGCACACAGGAGGTTGTTGAATGGAACAGGATTTCAAGAAGATCGACGAGAGACACTGCTTCTCCTGCATCCAATGGGACGGGCAGCGCACGTACTATCCAGATAAAAAAGTCATAAAGGTCGATGCATCGAAGGAAGCGCTGTGCCGCATATCGCGAAAGAAAATTCGCGGCTCGAGCATCTGCGAACGCTACTTCCCGATGCGCTAACGGCCCAAGTGGGTCGAATGCCCTTTAGTGGGCCGCCGCACGATAGGACTCGAGCCATCGGGCGTAGATATCGACGACCCGAGAGAGCTCGGGAAGAAAGGGGAGCCTATATGGTTCCCCTTTTTCATTTTCTGGCCCGATGAGCTCGCGCACCGGGACGAGCCCGGTAGAGGTGCTGCTGACGAGGACGCCGATGTGCCCGGAACGGATATCGGAAAGGGCGAGGGCGCGCTCCTCGCAGGGGAAGCCCGCGTCGGCGAGCGCTTGCAGGCAAGTCTTCCTCGTGATGCCGGAAAGGACGTCGGCTTCAGGCGGGGTGAATGCGCGGCCCGGCGCGCGCGCGTCCGCGAAGAAGAGATTCGTGCGCGTTCCCTCGGTAAGCTCATCCCGCCGATTCACGAGAAGCGCGTCGTAGCAACCGAGCGAGCTCGCGCGGCGAAACGCGACGGTCGACAGAAGCATCGAGAGGCTTTTCGCGCGGGGGAAATGCCGTTCCCCGCGGAAGGCGAGACAGCGAACCCCCGTCTCTGCGGAGTCGGAGGGAGGATAGAGGGCGGGGAGCGCAAAGGCATACCAGTCGGCCGGGCGATCGTCATGCCCGATCAGCATCACCTTGACGTTGCAGTCGACCTCGCCGCGCGCCGCGACGAGCTCACCCAGTCCGCGAACGATAGAAGTAGCGTCCGTCTCATGGCGAATGCCGAGAATCTCGGCGGAGGCGATAAGGCGCTCGGCGTGGAACTCGGGGAGGTACAGGAGGCCGCCGCGTACCTTTAAGGTCTCGTAGCAACCATAGCCGTAACACACGTCGTTGTCCGCGAGCGAGAAGCTTAGGGCCTCCGGCCCTTCGATCTTCCCGTTTCGCATCACCGGTCCCGTCATCGAGCGCCTCCCGGGCGCGAACCCCGCGCCCGGGACATCATGCACCTAGCCGAGTATCTTTCGCAAGTCCTCCGCCGGGGTCGATATCGGGGTAATTCCCCAACGGTCGACGAGAACCTTCAGAACGTTCGCCGAGGCGAATGCCGGCAGACTCGGACCGAGGAAAATATTCTTGATCCCGAGCGAAAGAAGGGTCAGGAGGACGCACACCGCCTTCTGCTCGTACCAGGAGAGCACGAGGGTGAGCGGAAGCTCGTTAACCCCGCACTTAAAGGCGTCCGCAAGGGCGAGGGCGACCTTGACGGCGCTGTAGGAGTCGTTGCACTGGCCCATGTCCATAATCCTCGGTAAGCCGCCGATCTCGCCGAGATCAAGGTCGTTGAATCGGTACTTGCCACAGGCGAGGGTTAGGATGATCGAGTCCTTCGGGGTTGCCTTGACGAATTCGGTGTAGTAGTTGCGGCCGGGCCTCGCGCCGTCGCAGCCTCCGACCAGGAAGAAGCGGGAAATCGCGCCCGACTTAACGGCATCAACAACGGTACCGGCGACGGAGAGCACGGTTCCGTGCCCGAAGCCGGTCGTCAGGGTGTCGCCGCCGTTTATCCCGGTCATCTTACGGCCCTCGGGATATCCGCCAAGGGCTTTTGCCTTGGCGATAACCGGCGAGAAATCCTTTTTCCCGGGGGCGCCCTTCACGTGGACGATCTCCGGAAAACCGACGACCGAGGTAGTGAAGATACGATCCGCATACGAAGGTTTGGGCGGCATTAAGCAGTTCGTCGTAAAGAGGACCGCGCCGGGAATTCCGTCGAACTCCTTCTGCTGATTTTGCCACGCCGTGCCGAAGTTACCTTTAAGGTGCGCGTGCCTCTTGAGGCCGGGGTACGCGTGGCAAGGGAGCATTTCGCCATGGGTGTACACGGAGACCCCCGTGCCAGCGGTCTGTTCCAAGAGTTGGTCGAGGTCCCGGAGGTCGTGGCCGGTCACCACGATGAAAGGACCGGACGCCACGTTGGTCGTGACCTTCGTCGGGACCGGGGTTCCGTAGGCGCCGGTATTCGCCCCATCAAGGAGCTCCATGCAAGCAAGGTTTACGGTCCCCGCCTCCATGCAGAGGTCAAGGAGTTCAGGCACGCTATGATTCTCGGCGATAGACGCAAGCCCTTTGTAGAAGAACGAGAAGACCTTGGGGTCGCGCTTGCCGAGGGCGGCGGCGTGGTGTGCGTATGCCGCGATGCCGCGCATCCCGAAGAGAAGGAGGCTCTTGAGACTTCGCGCGTCTTCGTCGCCAGAGCCCCAAAGCGCGCCCATATCGTACGGCGCGGATGAAAGGCCGGCCTTCGACGCGGCGGCGTCAATCCGGGCGGCGAGGTCGCCGATCGCCGCGTCATCGAAGCTGACGTTAGTAATCGTGGTAAACAAAGCGTCGACGACAAGATCATCGATCGCGTCGCCGGGGGATTTTCCCTTCGCCGCCAAGGAGAGGGAAACGATTCGCCCGGTGAGGGCGTCCTGGAGATTTGCGGTGGGTTCCTTCTTCCCGCAGACCCCGTTTACCGTACAGCCTTTGCCGCCGGCGGTTTGTTCGCACTGATAACAGAACATCGACATCTCGGACCTCCTTATGGTCGTTTTGAGAATAGTCGACCACTCGGTATCGTGCCGTTGCTTTTGCAACGCGCCGGCCCGTTTTCCTAGGCGGTCAACTCGATGACGTTTCCCTCTGGATCAAGGACGGCGCTCTCGTAGTAACCATCTCCGGTCCGTCGCGGGCCGGAGAGCACGGTGATCCCGGCGGCCCGTAGCTCTTCCGTCAATCGATCCACGGCGTCCTCGCTCCCGAGGGAAAGGGCAAGGTGCGCGTACCCAAGGCGCGCGTCGCCGCCGACGCTTGCCGGGGATTCTATCAAAGAAGCGAGCGACATCAGCTCGAGTCGGCAACCAGACGCAAAGGATACGAAGTATGACGAGAAGCCGCGCTCGCGGTTCTCGTACCGGGGCCCGGGCCGCGCCCCTAACCGCTCGACGTAGAACCTCAACATGGCGTCGAGGTCGCGCGCGTAAAGCGCCACGTGTTCGATCTTCATCGCTCGCACACTCCCACCATCAAGAAGGACTCACCCGTGAGCGAGCTTCCGTCGAAGCCGCCGAAAAGACGATACCACGAGAAGCCCGCCTGCACGATGCATTCCTCGATTTGCTTTCGCCTAATAGGGACGAGGGGGAAGGAATATTTTTCCTCAATCTCGTTTTCTGGGTCCGTGAAAATCGTGTCGAAATCGATCAGGCCGTCATCCCGGAGCGCGGAGTAGTATCGCTCGAAGCTTACCTCGCCCCTCTCGATCGTCGGCAACCCGCGAAGTCCGCCGTCAAGCACGCGATCGTAATTGATGGTCTGAAAGACAAAGACGCCGTCGCGCTCGAGAAGGTCCCTGACAGTGGAAAGGAATTTCCCAACCTCGCCCGGACCCGTCAAATGCGGCAACGTGTTTCCGAGGCAGGTCACCAGACTAAATTCCTCCTCGGGGAACAGTTGCGGCAATGCCCGCGCGTCTTCCTCAAGGAGTTCAACTTTCTTGCGCTCGCCGGGCAGCATTTTTTTCGCGGCGAGCTTCAGAAGCTCCGGGTCCAAGTCTATGCCCACGAGCTTATCGAAGCGGTCGGAAAAGGCAGAAAGGAGGGTTCCCGTCGAGCAGCCGACGTCAAGGTAGGCGCGACGCGAGACATCCACGGCGGAAGACCGGAGCCCAGGCACGGCGGCGCGGGAGGGATCCATCGCGGATGAAAGAAAGGCGGCGACGCCCTTGTCGAATGGAAAAAGCAAGTCGTAGTACGGCGCGATCGCGGAATAGAATTCCATAATGGCCTCCTTCGTTATAACCGTCGACTATCGTACGCCCAATGCAACAGGGCCTGACGCTGCCTTCTTCTGCACGAAAGGTCGCCTGGGGCGCAGCCCCCTCGCACTTGGGCGACGTGCCGTGCCATCGCCTTCCATCGCTTTATTTGGCGTTCGTCGTCAGGACAACGGCGACCTCTCCAATAGCGGCAATACCACTGAAACCAACCGCGCGGGTCTTCCTCGTAAATCCATCCCTTGCGACGCCACACCGACAAAGGCTGCGAGGCGTTCGTCAGAAAGTAATTAAGCTCGGGCCGATGTTCCTCGTGACACAGCTTTGCCTTCTCGAACCAATCATCGGGAAACTCCGAGCCACAATCCGTCATGTATTTTCCGCCGAACACGCCGAGGACGAGAAGCTCCTTGGGGCTTAACTCAGGCAAAAAACCCACATGGAAATTCTTCCCCTCGGGCTCAGTAAGGAGATACATGTACCCAGATTGCATCAGATCGTCTACCCGTATCTCTATCGCCCTCATACCATAATCTTTATGGACAAACGGGCCGCCGTCAAGGTACAGTAGAAAAACAACGAGGTACTTATGAACGTGACAAAACTGCAGAAAACCGTGCTTTGTTTCCTTTTCTTGGTCTCCGTCGCTATTTCCACCGTAATCGCTTCCGGGATAAGCGAGCGGAGGGCCCCCGAAAAAGACGTCGAAAAAGAGCTTGGCCGCAAGTTAACGAAGGAAGAAAACGATCTCGTCGACTTCGTCCTCGTGTATTACAACGCGCGCTATGGATACGACATCAAGGACTCCGATTCGGGAAAGGCGGCCGACCGCATGACGGACGAGGAATACCAAAACGCGATCCGCCAATCCACCAAGGTCGTGAAGAACCCCGTCTCGCGCGGGCTTCTGTCCGCGGGGAAAAAGGGCGAAAAGATATTGAAGGCGCTCATCGTCAAGACGGAAGACGCCGCTAAGGCGACGGGTGACTGGGTCGACAAGAACGCGGCGGAGTACGACAAACGGCGTAAGGACTGACCGCGGGATGTCTGAACGCTGCCACCGCTGCCGACGGCCTGTCGCTGCCTGCTATTGCCGGGAGATTAAACCGATCAACCCCGGCGTTAAATTTATCTTTCTCATGCATCCGAAGGAAGCCTATCACCAACGAACCGGGACCGGTCGATTGGCATCGCTTTCGCTGACCGGTTCCGAGATCATCGTGGGCATCGATTTCAGCGAGAACGCGCGAGTAAACGAGCTGATTGGCGGGAGAGGAGAAGGCGCGGGGCTCTACCCGGTCCTTCTATACCCTGGCGAGGACGCCCGCTATACCGACGATCCCGACTTTCGAGAGGCGATCGCCGAACGGACTCTCCTCGTCTTCGTCGTAGACGCGACGTGGTTCTTCGCGCGGAAGATGATCACGCTCAGCGCCAACCTCCGCGCGCTCCCGAAACTCTCGTTCCGAAACGGATACCGATCGCAATTTGGCTTCAAGAGACAACCCGCGCCCGAATGCCTCTCGACGATCGAGTCGGCCCACTACCTGATCGACGAGCTTCGCAAGGCCGGGATCGCGCGGCCAGAGGCCGACCCCGCCCCGCTGATGGATGTGTTCCTGCGCATGGTAGACTATCAGCTCGCGCGCGAGCGCGATCGCAATATGGCCGAGGCGCTTGAACAGTATCCTGACCTATTCAAGTGATCAGCCTCGTCGCCGTCAAATAGTCATCTTGGAAAGATACTCGACGTACGCCTTCTTCGTGTCCACCACGCGTTTCTTCGCCTCATCGATCTTACCCGCGAGCTCGTCCATTTCCGCGTCGATCGCGATCATTCTGCGCAGGTATTCCTTTCCTTGCTGGGTATCCCTACCCACCGAATCGAGGTTTCTCCGCACGCGATCCTGCTCGGACCCGCGCTCGGCGCGCTTCGCCTGGAATTCCGCGAGAACCCGCGCGGCCTCGTCGGCGACCTTCTTGAACTCGATCCCCTTCGCGAGCGCGGCGCGCACTTTCTCCGGCACCTGGGCCGACCCCGCATAGAAGGCGATGACGTCCGGGTTTTGGTCGGTAAGGACGATCGATTCACCGACGATCGTCCTCTCGCGCACGGTCAGCGTCCTCTCGGCGCCGGCCGGAACATCGAGCGAGAAGCGGTACAGGCTCTCGGTTTTTTCGTCGAACGTCGCAGGCTCCGCAAGCTCTGACCCGCGCGTAATAGGATGTTCGATCACGATTTTCCTCGCCCGGTCGCTCGCGTTCTTGAAGGTATATACCCGTTCGGCCGTGTTTCTCCGACTGATTTTCAATACGCCCGCCGCCACCGTCGCGCCGGCGATCTCGCTTGAGCCCTTCGCCTCGGACATTCCGTTTACGGAAATATCCTCGCCGAAAGCGACGATGCGCTTCTCGCCTTGGGGAAAGAACTCAATGAGGGCGTCGCCCGCGTATACCCCGCCGTCAAAGACGGTTATCGGGCCGGCGGGGAGCTTCATGCCGCTATCGTTCACGATCGACGCGCAAAGCATCGGGTGCGCGTCCCTCCGGGCCCCCGAATACACGGACACACGCTCGGCTTTTATGCCCGCCTCGACGAGGGGTAGCATGGCGCTTCGCCTCCGCTCAAGGGTTACCGGCGTCTTCACGGTGAATTCAAACTGGTCCCCGGCCGCGCTAGCGTCGGTCGTGACGACGGTGGTCGCGTTGAGTTGCATGTCCGTATAGCCGAGCGCGACGGGAGCCGGTTCGGAAGCCGCATAGTCATACGCGGCTTCCGCCTCATAGGCCTCTTCCCGAGCCTCCATGCGCTTGGCCTTCGCTGGTGCCGCAGGCATCGCGCCACGAGCCGCTTTCGATTCGCCGAAACCGGAAGCATAGGTTCGCGCCTCCGCGATCCCGGCGATGGACAGAGGAAGCACAGGCCGATTAAGGTACAAGGGGTTGTATAGATTCTGCACGAAGGATACTGGTCGACCCGTCACTAAGGAAAGGCGCACCCCGTTCCAATCAATGTCGCTCGCGTTGTCCACGATAGCCCAGCCCTGAAGGTACGGCGTCTTCCCGCTGAGGTCGAGCCGATACGAAACCTTCCAGACCGGGGAGGCGATGACGTACCCGATCGAGACGGGCCTTGATCCAGACCCGGGAAGGTTAACCTGCAGGTCACGACGCTGCCCGTCGCGCGATGACGAGGCGAGAAGCAAGTCAAGCGCGCGATTCAGGTCCTCGGCGATGCGCGCGTCGGCGAATGCGTACGTCGATATCTCCGACATCGCGAGGGAACGAATTCCTTCTTTCGTCATCAACGAAAGGAAAAGCGCGGTCTCTCCCTCTGGCCCCACGGACCGCGCCTCGACCCCAAGAATGCGACCATTGACGGCCTCGGGGGCGAATACCGTCACCTCTGCCCCACGGAGGCTACCCAATATCGACGCGATGTCTCCCGCTCCCGAAAGGTCCACGCGAAGGCTTTGGAGCGTACGAAGAAGGGTGTCTTCCGATGGGTAGGTTACCGACGGTGAAGAGGACTTCGGGTCAATTACGATCAACGACTTAAGCGCGTCGTTAATCTCCTCCAGCTTAAACGGCAAGGTAGCGACCGCGTTCCCCTCGACTGAACCGGCGTGCTCGAAGTACCCCACGCCGGACGAAAACAAGACGACGCGGCGGATGGGCAAATCGGCCGATCCTTTCGTCTCGGCGGACAGAGGGATTGCAAGACAAGCGGCAAAGGCCGCGAGCGCGATAAATCGTGACGAGTTCGTTTTCATGGCGACTCCTTTCCGTTAAACGCCCGAGGGAACGAAAGGTTGCGCGACGGAGGCAGAGGCCCCCTCGGAGCAGAAGGTTTCTATCTTGTTCCAGTATAGCTCAGGCGCGTAGAAAAAGGGGCCAATATGCGGGGCCTCGGGAACCACCACGATCTCGGGAACGGGCCGCCCCTGGGCGCGGGCGACGCGGGCCGCCTCCGCGAACAGGTCCCGAACCATGCGAACGGTGACGAGGACGTCTGCTTGGCCATGGAAAAGGAGCATCGGGACGGATACGCGACCGACGGAGCAAACCGGGTTCATCGAGCCAAACGAGACTCCGCCCAACAACCGGCTTGCGACGCTCGCACCGAGGGTTATAGACCATGACACGAATCGATTTCTGACGGCGAGAAACAGCAAGCGCGCAAACGCCTCGTCGTACCGCGCGTACGATGAGTCGGAAATGATCCCGGCGACCTCCGGCCGAAGTCCGCATCTTCGCCCCGCGAAAATGATCGCGGTCGCCGCCCCCATCGAGACGCCGTGCACGAAGACGTGTCTTTTACCCTGAACGTCAACGAGCCAATCGACCCAATTCGAAAGGTCCTCCGCCTCGCGAACGCCCATCGTGCACACGGATCCGGCGCTTTCGCCGTGCGCGCGCGCGTCGATCAAGAGGCAGTCGAAGCCGCGAGAATGGTACCCTTCGGCGAGATAGGCCATGCCGGCGCCAGTGTCGTCCTTGCCATGCACGATCACGACGGCCGGGGAAGGCGCCGCCGACTCGGCGCCACCTGTTACCGTAGGCCAGTATTCGCCCGCGAGGGTAAGCCCGTCGAACGAACGGATACGCGCACTCTGGCGAGCGGATACCGGTCCCGCGCGCCATCGTTCTTTCGCGGCCTGTATGGGGTTCATGACTACCGGGTCACGGGTATGCGCCGCCATCGCGTTCGCACCCTCCGTTTTACCGAGGGCTTTTTCAAGGAAGGCATCCTTCCCGCGAACCAGGGTCGAGCGGAACAGGACCGCCCCGGCGGCGAGGGAGAAAAGACCCCATCCGCCGAGGGCGATACCCACGATGATTGCGACTACGAACACCATAGTCTCCCGCCGCCAACCCAAAAACTAAGCGACAAGATCACCCTTCCGCTTCGCTTTCCGTTCCGCGCGCTCGCGCGCCAGGATTTTCTCGAAAGCTCGGGATTCAGCGACGATGACGCCCGAGAGGCCGAGCAGGCCGATTAGGTTTGGAATGGCCATCAGCCCATTGAAGACGTCGGAAACGTTCCATACCATGTCGAGGTTCGTCGCGACGGCGCCAACGCCCGCGATCAGGATAAAGACGATTCGGTAGGGCATGATCGCCCGCTGTCCGGCGAGGTAATAGATGCAGCGCTCGCCGTAGTAGGACCAGCCGAGGACGGTCGAATACGCGAAAAGGAAGAGACCGATCGCGACTATGTAAGGACCGATGCCCCCGATCATTCCCTTAAACGTCGCCATCGTCAAGGCCGCGCCCTTGAGTCCGCCCGCGTACTGACCACCCATCACCAGAATAAGCCCGGTCATCGAGCAAATCACGATAGTGTCGAGGAATACCTGCGTCATCGAGACGAGGGCCTGGCGGCCGGGATGGTCACTGATCGCCGCGGCCGCCGCGATGGGCGCAGAGCCGAGGCCCGCTTCGTTCGAGAAGACGCCGCGCGCAACGCCATACCGAATAGCGGCGCCGGCCATTCCACCCGCGAATGCCTGGGCTGAGAACGCACCATTCCAGATCACGGCGAACGCGCTGGGCAAGAGCTCGATGTTCATGAAGATGGCCACAAGGCTAATCGCGACGTAAAAAATCATCATGAAAGGAACGAAGAAGGAAACGACCTTCCCGATCACCTTGATGCCGCCAAGAATCACCATCGCGAGCGAGACGACGAGGACAATCGCGGTGATCCACGGGGGAAGGCGGAACGTCTCGAAAAGAGCGCTCGAGATCGAGTTGGTCTGAACCCCGCTTCCGATGCCGAATGAGGCGACGACGGCGAAGAAGGCGAACACAAGACCGAGCCATCGGGCGTTCAAGCCCTTCTCGATGTAGAACATCGGGCCGCCGGCCATCATACCGGCCTCGTCCTTCACGCGATACTTAACCGCGAGTATCGCCTCTCCGTATTTCGTCGCCATCCCGACGAGGGCACTCAGCCACATCCACACCATCGCGCCGGGACCGCCGATGACGACCGCGGTCGCAACGCCGACGATGTTCCCTGTGCCGACGGTCGCCGCAAGGGCGGTCATCAATGCCTGAAAATGGGAAATATCACCCATCGAGTTTTTATCCTGGTGCCGCGAGAACGCCAACCCAAGGGCATAGGGTAAACGGGTTAACTGTAAACCCTTAAGGCGAATAGTAAGGAAGAGACCTGTGCCCATCAATAAGATGAGTACGGGGGGGCCCCAGACAAAATCCGAGACCAGGGAGATTACCTGTTCCATTTGTGTTGTCCTTCGTATATTATACCTGTGTCGCCGCAGGGCGACGTTGTGGGTATAGTATATCGTGTATGGAGGGTTTTGAGATATGTATTTTGACCAGTATTATATGATTCTCATCGTGCCGACCCTAATTCTTTCCCTAATTGCCCAGATCATGGTTAAGTCCACGTTCGCGCGATATTCAAAGGTAGAGCCGCGCCGACGCATAACCGGCGCCGAGGCGGCGGGTATCCTTTTACGAACCAACGGTATTTCGGACGTGTCGATCGAGCCCGTCGGCGGAAGCCTTACCGACCACTATAACCCCTCCAAGAAGACGCTTGCCCTTTCCGAGCCCGTTTACGGGGAATCAACGATCGCCGCTATTGGCGTAGCGGCCCACGAGACCGGCCACGCGATCCAGCATGCGCGCGGATACGGCCCTCTCGCCCTGCGCTCCCTCTTGGTCCCCATGGCCGGCATTGGTTCCTCTCTTGGCCCATACATCGCGATCGCAGGCATCTTCTTCAGTCTTCCCTGGCTTCTAAATCTCGGCATCCTTCTCTTCTCGGTGGCCGTGCTCTTCTACGTCGTTACCCTTCCCGTCGAGTTCAACGCCTCGAGCCGCGCCATCGCCATCCTTCGCTCGAATGCCGTCCTTTCGGACGAGGAGCTCGCCGGGGTTCGCAAGGTCCTCACCGCCGCGGCAATGACCTACGTCGCGTCCGCGCTGACCGCTATCGCCAGCCTCTTGCGCCTGATACTCCTGTCCCGCCGCCGCGATTAGTGATAACGGGGTTTATCGTTTTTCGTCCCCGCCTATGCTATAATTAAAGCTCAATGACCACACAAGACACGGGGTCGGCGCTCGTCGCCGGCCTTTCGGGGATTATTCGGGGCAAGGCCCCCCAAATCGAGCTGTTCGTCGCATGCTATCTCTCCGGCGGCCACGTGCTTATTGAGGACGCGCCAGGGCTCGGTAAAACGACGCTCGCAAAAGCGCTTGCCCGGCTCGTCGGGGACGGATCCGGCGCCGCCCGTTTCGCGCGAATTCAGTGCACGCCCGATTTACTCCCCTACGACATAACCGGCGTCGACGTTTTCAACGCCGGAGAAGGCCGCTTTTCTTTCGTGCCTGGGCCGATCTTTACCGATATCCTCCTTGCCGACGAGATTAACCGCGCGACGCCGAAGGTACAGTCCGCCCTGCTTGAGGTCATGGCGGAACGGCAGGTTTCCTCTGGCGGGGTGACCCGACGCGTCGGAGACTGTTTTTTCGTCGTCGCGACGCAAAACCCGGTCGAATCTGAGGGAACCTATCCCCTGCCAGCCGCCCAACTTGACCGTTTCATGGTCAGGCTCGCCCTCGGCTATCCCGACGAGGAGGCGGAGGTTACCGTGATTCACGACGATCCCGCCGAACTCCTGCTTCCCCGACTCGAGCCAGTGGTACCCCTCGACGCCATCCGTGCCTCGCGCGCTGAGCAGCTCGAGGTATATTGCCATCCCGACCTGGAGCGCGCCATCGTCCGGCTCGTCCGCGCAACCCGCGAAAGGGGCGACATTAAACTCGGGGCATCCCCTCGCGCCGCGTTGCACCTTCTTCACGTCGCCCGCGCCCTCGCCCTGATGCGCGGCAGGGATTGGGTCGAGGATCAAGACGTCATCGACGTCGCGCCGGCCGGCATCGCCCATCGCTTGGTACCCTTCGACCCGCGAACGGACTGCGTTTCTCTCGCGCGTTCCCTGGCGCTTTCCGTGTTCGCCGACCTCGATCGCGCCTCGGCGCGGGAACGGCGCCGCCCGGGTCCATGAAACCGGGTTTCTCGTTTCGCGTTTCCGGGCAAGCGGTGATCGCCCTCGCGGCCAGTTGCGGGCTTCTCGCGGAAGGTCTTGCGCGAGGGGAACTCGTTGCCTTGATTCTTGGACTAGCCATCCCTATCTATATTCTGCTTTCGACCATCGCCATCATCGCTACCGCCGCGCGGTGGTCTTTGCCACGCGTTGATCCGGCCGTCCATCGCGTGGCCCCGCAAGCCTTTACCGCGATGCCCCCCGCGCTTGGGCCAAAACGTTTTCCCTGGAGGGCGCCGGGCGCTTCCGTCTTCCTGCGCGAGCGATTCACTGTCTCGTCAAAGGATCGCGCCGCCCGACACGTCGACTTACTCATCCCCCTTTCGAGATCCGAGGGCCATGCGGAAATTGCCCAACCCGAGAGAGGAATCTATCGCTCCATCTCGAGAGACCTCGTCATCGCCGATAGCGCGGACTTCCTGTCGATCGCGATCCCCCTGCCTCAAAACCCCGACGCGGGGACCGTCGTAAGCCCGCCCGATCCGGCGGATTGGCGCCCCAGACAACTGCGACCCCGCGATGACGAAGTTTCCCGCGGCGTCAGCACTACGAGACGCGCCGACACGCTTTTTGACGTCAGGCCCTATTTCCCCGGAGACGATCCACGACACATCAACTGGAAAGCGTATGCGCATACGGGCGAACTGATGACGAGGCAAGGCGAGTTATTGCCGCCGCCCTCCGAACGATACGCATTGATCGTTAACCCGCGCGTCGACCGAAAACCGTCTCTGGCGACGTGCCGATCGTTTGACGGCCTTATCGCCCGGGTCGTCGGCCTCGCGCAGGAACTTCTTCGCGCTCGCGTTCCTTTTTCCTTGTTTACGGACACTTCAGCCAAATCGAGCTTCGCATATGATGGGGAAGGAAGCCTTGAGGCCCTGCAGGCTGTTCGAGAAGCGCTCGCGTTACCGCAGCCAGAGAGGGGCGAGCCCTTTTTGCCATCTGCCTTCGCGCTCGGCGGCGTTCGCCTCGTTTACTTTACGCTCCCTCCGACGACAGAGCTCGGACGCAAAGCGCTGACAAACGCCCTTGCCCCCCGCGCCGACGCGCTTATTGTATTCCTGGGCCCCCATTCAACGAAGCGAAGCGACGAGACGGCGCGAACGCTGCGTTCGTACATCGCGCGCGCGTTCTTTCTTCCCGTTGAGGCCGCGCCCCCGGAGGAACCGCTGTATCCCGAAGCCGCCCTTTTAGCGGCGACGGCGCTATCGAGGGAGGGCATCGATGCGTACGACTGTTGATGCGGCCTCAGCGCGAAACGCCGTTCTTCGTTCAGTCTCCCTGCTCACGCTGGCGTGCGTGGCCGGCTTGTATTACGCGCAGGTCCTTCCCGCATGGGCGAGCGCCGTCTTTGTCTTCCTCGGTCTTTTCCTCGGTTACGCGAGCTCTCGAACTCGCTTGCGCCTTTTGCCGCTGCTCCTGTTCCCCCTGCCTGCCTTTGGTTTCTTCGCGGGGGCGATAGCATTATTCCCGCTCGTGGGCTCGACCGCGCTTGACCGTGCCTATCTTCACCTTCGCGTCGCAAGTCCCGTCGCGTTCGCCGTCGTATGCTGTTGCTACGGCGCGACGATTCTGTATCGCCGCGTGCGCGCCTGGCGCGCGATCGAGCCAATCGTTTTTCTTGTCTCGTTTGGGCTCGTTTTTTGGTCTCAGGCCGCATACTCGATCACTATTGTACCCCATCCCATTTATGCCACGCTTCTTGCCATTTATTTTGCCGTAATGCAAATAGCACAGTTCATCCGCCGGCGTAACCGCGCGTTCTTCGCGGGAGCGTTCGCGGTCTTCGTCGCCCTTTCCTTCATCGCGCTCAAGATACACAGCGCGATGGCCGTTTCGAACAACGGGGGCCTAATCAGGCCAACGCTCCTTCAGTTCGATTTTTCGCCGTACCTCTCCCTTAAGGACGAAATCAAGGTAAACGACACCCTTGTGTTGATCCTCCATGCGCGAGAGGAACATGCGCACCAGTTTCTTCGCCGCCTCTATCTTTCGGGATGGGACCGACAACGCGGCTTCTATGAGCGAAAAGCCCCCGGAGAGACGCCGCCGCCACGGCAACTTCCCTCCGGCGCAGAGCGCTTCGCCGATCCGGGCTTTAACCTTCGAATCGAGGCCCAACAAGAATACTTTATCGTCAATTTTGACCCAACGACGTTCATCTCCATGGACTATCCCGTTTCCGTGACGCCGTACCGAATGTGGGACGCAGCCTCGTTTAACGGAGGCTACGCGGCCGTCAGTAAAGTCATGGGCTTTGCCCCGTTCGAGCTTCGGGACGCCAAGGCGCCGAGAGGTCTCGCCGGGGAAGGGATATCCCCCGCCGCCCTGTCCTTTTACACCGAGATCGACGAAGCCACCCGCACGCGCCTTGAGCCCATCGCACGGGAAGCGACCGCGAGCGCGAAGACCTATTACGACACGGTGGTTGATGCGGTCGCGTTCTTTCGGGACGGAGAGTATCGGTATTCACTCAAGCCAGGCATCGCACCTGACGGCGATCAACTAGGCTATTTTCTGTTTACTTCAAAAAAAGGGTACTGCACATATTTCGCCTTTTCGCTTTGCCTCGCGTTGCGATCGATTGGAATACCGAGTAGGGTCGCGGCGGGGTTCTTTACTCGCCCCGATTCGGGGGCCCTGGGGTACTACCCCGTCCGAGCCAACATGGCCCACGCCTGGGTCGAGGTTTTCTTTCCTCGTTATGGTTGGGTTTCATTTGATCCAACCACCGACCAGGTAGCGAGCGGCGAGGAGATCCATTTCGCGTCAAACGCGGGAGGGGATGATTTTACCTCCCTTCTTGAGGAAATCCTCTCAAGGCGCGAGGCCCTCTCGGAACGAGCAAGCAGCGACAAGGAAGAAACCAAGAGCGGACCCATAGCCCGCGCATGGCGCGCGATCTTAAGCGCTGTTAAGAGGACGTATCCAGCGCTCATCATGCTCGCCATTGCCGCCACCGTGTTCTTGTCCGTCGCCGTCGCAGTACGACGCCGCGCCAGAGGGCCTCGGGAACGGGTTATCGAGCTCGCGACGAAAGTGCGCAGCAAGATCAAACGCCGTGGGTATTTCTTCCCAAACGATCGATCGCGTGTCGAGTCCCTGAGGCAGATTCCCTTCGAGCCGCTGCAGGAACTACTCGACATCGAGCAACGAGCCCGGTTCGCCCCCGAATTCGGCGAAATTGATGAATCGCGCGCTAAGGATCTGGCGCGAACGATCTATCGAGAACTACCGGCGAATCACGCTCGTAGAAAGAAGGGCATCGTTTCTGGCAGGTTTTTTAGCATCACGATCCTCGCCGCGGCTCTCGCCATGCGTTCGACCGAGATCTTTCCGGAAGACTCGTCCACCATGGACGGGTGGGACGATCCGGCCGTCTCCTCGGTTTTCGCGGACGACGCGGACGCCCTTCACGACGAGGCGCTCCGCGCGATTGAGGCGGAAAACTGGGAACGAACCATCTCCTTGCTTCGTTCGGCCGAAATTGCGTATCCGAAGGACGGACGCTTCCCCTTTGAGCTCGCGCAGGTATATCTCCACACCGAGCTCTATGATCTTGCGTACGAGCGCTTTCTCCGCGCGCTTGCCCTCGGCTTTTCTGATCCGGCGATCTTTTTCCGCCTATCCGATACCGCAAGCCTCCTTAATCGCGACGAGGAAGCCCTGACGTATCTCCGCCGATACCTCGAAGCGATGCCGGACGACAGCTACGCGTGGTCGACCTTCGGGTGGCTTTGCTATAAAACCCGCCGAATCGACGAAGGCATCGAGACACTTCTCGACGTAATCGGCGAGAGAGGGGCCGACGGGAATATTTACGTGAGCCTCGGAAACCTGTACACCGCCGCGTTTAACTATGCCGAAGCCCGAAGGTATTACACCCTCGCCATCGCGTACGCGGAAGAAGAAGAACAGCCGTATCTGGCGTCGATATACTACTACAATCGATCGATTCTCGAAGAGACGTTTTATCGGTTTGAAAGCGCGTACGAAGATAGCGCCGCGGCGCTTAGGGCAATGCCTCGATCCTCCGCGTACTTGATGCAAGGAGAGCTTGAGCTACGTCGTCTTGATTTCTCGGCCGCTTTCCAACGATATCTCAAGGCATATTCCCTTGACTCGACGCCGCTCGCGTCTATCGGGATCGCTGATACGCTCTCTCGGGCCGGGTACCCGGACCAAGCGGGCGCGCACATTGAAGCTATACGCCGACAGAAAAACCTTTCATGGATATCGTCCTACGGGACAACGGTCGACCAGTACAAGGCCGACGTGTATTCGATCGAACGGGACGTGGAGCGCTTCCGCCTCCGAGCCCTTCGCTATCGGGTTGTCCACAATCTTTCCACATTCTTGAGGGCAACCGCCGAACGAGTGGGACACGCGGTCAAGGCTTGGTACTTTGACGCCTTGTTCCGCATCCAAAACAAACGCGTCGCGCGCACCTATGAGACAAGCACTCGCGACTTCAACCGTAAGAACCAACAAGGCCTTTTCGCGAACAGCTATTATTATCTTTCATTCTCCCCTTGGCGACGAGTCTCGGCGCCGTATCTTGCGCGAGCCGAGGCGATGGAAACCTTGGCCGTCGAGGCCGCGCGACCTTCGTATTATTATGAAAGAGGCCAATTGCTGCGTGACGAACGCTTGCTCGACCGCGCGATCGAAACGCTTAACCCCGTATGGGAGCGCCAATATCTTGAGCGCGCCCTCGCCGCGCGCTTGCGGATAACAAAAAAGAGAGAAAGAACGCTTCTGTTTCACTATATCGCGAGCCTGTATGCGCTCAATCCCGCGGCCTTCATCCATCATGACGCGCCATTCGCGGCAAGCCTTTACGTTTCTGGGGACCGTTCGTCGCGTCGCGTCGCGAAATTTATCAGGCGCCTGCCGATCATCTTTGATGATGATGCCCCGTTTCGCATCGCGATCGTCGCAGGAACAGACGGGCTCACCCTTTCTCTACAGAACGTAAACACCGGTCGCACAATTTATACACAAGATATCCACAATTCACACAACTCAAGCGCGAGTATTGCACAAGCTATTAACATCTTTTTCGAGCATGTTTTTCAAGCGCCTGTCGGATTACAGGCGGAATAATAATAAAAAGCCCCGGCCGATTGGTCGGGGCTTTTCTCACAGTGCGCAAAAAAGAGCGTTGTCTTTTTACCTATTTCGCGGCAAGTAGCTCAAGTTCAAAGGCGATGTACGCGTCGCCCGGGATTACCCCGTTCACGCCCTTTGATCCATAGGCGAGCTCCGGCGGAATGATGATCGTCCGCCGCTCCCCGACTTTCATCTCGAGGACCTGCGAATCAAACCCAGGAACGACCTGTCCGCGGCCCACCTGAAACTCGAGCGGCGCGCGCATATCAGAATCGTCGAAAACGGTTCCATTCAGCAAGAAGCCTTTATACTTCACCGTGACGGTTTGCCCTGCGCGCAACGCGGCGCCGGAGCCAGGCTTCGTCACCTCGAAATACACCCCCGAGCCTGCGCGGCTAGCCTTCGGCCAGCGCCGTTCAATGTCGGCAACCGCTTCTTTCTTGGCGGCGTCTCGCCGTCCTTGCTCGCGCTCCCCGGCGGAGGCAAGCAGGCGGTTGAAATCGGACTGAGTCGCGCCGAACGCCTTGGCCTGCGCGCCGCGCCTGACGATCCTCAAGCTGTCGATCTTATCACCGGTTTCGATCGCGTTCACGACGCTCTGCCCGTCAAGCACCTTTCCGAAAATCGTGTGCTTTCCGTCGAGCCATGGGGTTGGGACATGGGTAATGAAGAATTGGCTTCCGTTGGTACCGGGACCGGCGTTTGCCATCGAGAGGATACCCGGCACGTCA
>JAKPSR010000430.1 GCA_029571425.1 Spirochaetota bacterium
TGCCGAGCCGGCCTCGGAGGTACTTCACCTCGCGCTCGGGGACGCCGAGCAGGCGCGCGATCTCGCGGTCCGGGAATCCGGCGACCTTCGCGGCGAGCAGGGTATCGTAGTCCTTCTCGCCGAAGGAGAGCCGCTTCTCTATGTCGAGGATTCGCGCGATGCGGTCGAGGAACCAGAGGTCGATCTTGGTGATCGCGTGGATCTCGGCGGCCTTGACCCCGCGCCGCATCAGCTCGGCGATCTCCCAAAGCCGCTCGTCGCTGACCTTCTCGGTGACCCGCTTTCGGATCTCCTCGGTCGGCATCTCGGCGAACTTGCGGTGCCAAAGGGAATGGACGTTCTGCTCGAGCGACCTGACGGCCTTCATCAGCGCGCCCTCGAAGGACCAGCCGATCGCCATGACCTCGCCGGTCGCCTGCATCTGAGTGCCGAGCTTCCGCTTCGCGTTGACGAACTTATCGAAGGGCCAGCGCGGTATCTTGACGACGCAGTAGTCGAGCGCGGGCTCGAAGCAGGCGTAGGTCTTTCCCGTCACCGAGTTCTTGATCTCGTCGAGGGTATAGCCGAGGGCGATCTTCGC
This sequence comes from Spirochaetota bacterium, assembly GCA_029571425.1. Lineage (GTDB taxonomy): Bacteria > Spirochaetota > Spirochaetia > Treponematales > Treponemataceae > Teretinema. Next base: position 581 of record JAKPSR010000430.1, read on the forward strand.
CGCGACCTTCGCGATGGGATAGCCGGTCGCCTTCGACGCGAGCGCGGATGAGCGGCTGACGCGCGGGTTCACCTCGATCACGGCGTATTCGGCCGAGTCGGGGTGGAGGGCGTACTGCACGTTACACCCGCCCTCGATCCCAAGCGCGCCGATGATGTTGAGCGCGCTCGAGCGGAGCATCTGGTGGTCCTTGTCCGAGAGCGTTTGGCTCGGGGCGACGACGATGGAGTCGCCGGTGTGGACGCCGACGGGGTCGAAGTTCTCCATGTTGCAGACGATGATGCAGTTGCCCGCGCCGTCCCGGATCACCTCGTACTCGATTTCCTTCCAGCCGGAGATGCACTTCTCGATCAGGACCTGCCCGACGCGCGAGAGCGAGAGGCCGTTCGGGGCGATCTCCTCGAGTTCGCCCTCGTTCATCGCGATGCCGCCTCCCGTGCCGCCGAGGGTGTACGCGGGACGAACGATGACGGGGAAGCCGATCTCGCGCGCGAAGTCGCGCGCGTCGACGTAGGTAGTCACGACTTTCGAGACGATGCAGGGCTCGCCGATCGACTCCATCGTGTCCTTGAACGCCTGCCGGTCCTCGGCCTTCTTGATCGTCTCTGACGTGGTGCCGAGGAGGACGACCCCGCGCTCGTCGAGCCATCCCGAGTCCGCGAGCTCCATCGCGAGGTTGAGCCCCGTCTGCCCGCCGAGGGTCGGCAGGATGGAGTCGGGCCGCTCGATCTCGATGATCCGCCTTACGGTATCGACGGTCAGCGGCTCGATGTACACCTTGTCCGCGATCCCCGCGTCGGTTATGATCGTCGCGGGGTTGGAGTTGACGAGGACGACCTCGAGGCCTTCCTCCTTGAGCGCGCGGCACGCCTGGGTGCCCGCGTAGTCGAACTCGGCCGCCTGCCCGATGATGATGGGACCCGACCCGATGACCAATACCTTTCGTATGCTTTCCCGCCTCGGCATCAGAGGGCCTCCTTGCGCGCGTCGACCATCGAGATGAACTCGTCGAAGAGGTAGCCCGTCTCGCGCGGGCCGGGGCTCGCCTCGGGGTGGAACTGGACGGAGAATACGCTCTTGCCGACGAAGCGGAGCCCCTCGACGGAGCCGTCGTTGACGTTGATGTGGCTGATCTCGGCGACCGCCGGGTCAACCGAGTCTGGCCTGACGCAGTAGCCGTGGTTTTGGCTCGACATGTACACGCGCCCGGTCTTGAGGTCCTTGACCGGGTGGTTCGCCCCCCGATGCCCGAACTTAAGCCGCTCGGTGTCGAAGCCGGCGGCGAGGGCGAGCAGCTGGTGCCCGAGGCAGATGGAGAAGACGGGGACTCCCGAATCGACGAGCTCGCGTACGTGGCGGAGGACGCTCGCGCAGTCCTTCGGGTCGCCCGGCCCGTTCGATAGCATGATACCGTCCGGCTCGGAGTCGAGGATGACGTAGGCCGGGGTGTCCCAGGGCCACACCGTCACCGCGCATCCGCGCGCGACGAGTGACTCGACGATGTTCCGCTTCGCCCCGAAGTCGATCAGGGATATCTTTCGCTCTCCCTCGCCGAAGCGCTCGGGATGGGCGCGGCTGACACGGATCACGCTGTGTCGGACGCGATAGTCCTTGATCTCGGCGAGGCGGCTTCCCGCGTCGACGGGTTTTCGGAAGGTGATGAGCCCGTTCATCGTGCCCGAGTCGCGGAGCTTGCGGGTAAGGGCGCGGGTATCGATGCCGGAGAGCACGGTAATCCCGTGGCGGTCGAGGAAGGAGCCGAAGCCCTCCTCACTACGGTAGTTGCTCGGGAATGGGGCGAGCTCGCGGACGATCAGGGCGGAAAGCCAGGGGCGGCCCGACTCGACGTCGACGGAGTTTGCGCCGTAGTTCCCGATCATCGGGTAGGTCATCACGACCGCCTGACCCTCGAAGGATGGGTCGGTGACCGTCTCTTGGTAGCCGGTCATCGTCGTCGTGAAGACAACTTCGCAAAGGATTTCTTTTTCCGCTCCGTGATAGGTCCCGGAATAGACCGTGCCGTCTTCGAGTATTAAGTATCCGTTCATCGTCGCCCCAGTACCGGATTTTTTGGAAAAACGCCGGAAAAACCACTGACTTGAAGCTACCAGCTTTTTTTATCATATACAAGGGTAAAATAGTAAAAATGAAAAAAAGGCAGACAAAAAACAAGTGTTTATAAAATTCGATTTACTTGGCCATGTTTTTTATTTATAATCCGATAATTAAACTTGATTTTTGTGCAAATAAATAATAAAAATATGGCTGATTTTCTTGAATGACTATATCAATTGCTATTTTCATGCTTGTTTTGGTTGAATTTGACATGTCTATGGTGTCCATTTCTCGTAAAAACCGGTTCGGGACTTTACCCCTGTCGCACATCTATCCGGTAACTAAGGTTACCCGCGCAAATTCGTCACGCATGGTATGCTGAAACGAGGAGAGAAGTAGATGAACATGAGAAGGAGAAGCGCTGCGGCCGTCGTGGCCTGCTTGATCGCGATTAGCGGTCTCGCCGCGTGCGCGACCAAGCCCGCGCGGCTCGAGAACCGAAAGCTTTCTCGGGACGATTTGGACGCGCGCGTGTATAAGACCGCGGGCGGTCGGGAAATAGAACTGCACATTTTCTATCCGAAAGGGTACGCTGCCGACTCGGGTGCCCGATACCCAGTCGCGCTGAACTTCCACGGCGGCGGATGGAGCGAAGGTCCGATCGAGTGGGGACACGGGGACGCGCAGTTCATGGCGAGCCTTGGGTTCATAGGAGTCGCGGTTGGGTACCGACTCGCGCTTTCAGACGGCGCGACCGCGCTCGATTGCATCAAGGACGCGAACTCCGCGGTTCGATGGGTCAGGCTGAACGCGCGTGAACTCAATGCCGATCCCGCCCGCGTGATCGCGATCGGCCATTCCGCCGGAGGTCATCTTGCCCTCGCGACGGCGATGTTCCCCGCCTTGCGGGAGCCGGGAGAGGACTCTGCCGTCAGCTCCGTGCCGAACGCGGTAGTCGCCCTCGCGCCCGCGGTGGACGTCGGCAGGGACGGGTACTTCAAGGAACGATTGAGCGGCGCGGCCCGAGCGATCGACTGTTCGCCCATCGATAACGTGCGGCCGCTCGGCCTGCCCGTGCTCATCATCCATGGGTCGGCTGACGAGGTTTTGCCCCTCTCGGGAGTCGAGCGCTTCGTCTCCGCGA
>JAKPSR010000432.1 GCA_029571425.1 Spirochaetota bacterium
TGCTTTCGGAGAGGATGACGCTTATGTCGTAGAGAAGTCTGAGCTCGCTGAGTTCCCGCTCGCTCGTCGCGCGTTCCGTTTCGGCCATCGTCCCGTCCCTCGGGCGGCGGCCTTCGACGGGTGGACGGCCCGGCGCGCTCGCCCAGTCCGTCCTGAAGATCGATACTTACACATCGCATAGAAAGGGATTCGTGTCAAGCGAAGGACATCCTACGGAAATGTAGGAATGGCCGTTCGGCGCCCCACGGAAATGTCGGATCCGCGTCGCGACAATCGCCCTCCCATCTCCTATTCACTAATGTCTCGCGCTTTTTTTCGTCGCATGTAAAGCGTTGCCGGGAAAGGATTTCCGCGCTTCATTCCACGAGTCACACGGTTCGCCGCGCGCGGTTGGCACGATCCTTGCTTATACAAGGCATCGGGCGCGAGCCCGAAAACCAACAACGGAGAAGAGAGATGCGAAAGATTGCGATCTACGGCAAGGGGGGTATCGGCAAGTCCACCACCACGCAAAACACCGTCGCCGCGCTCGCGGAAATGGGAAAGAACATGATGATCGTTGGCTGCGATCCCAAGGCGGACTCGACCCGTCTGATCCTGAACGGTCTTGCGCAGAAAACGGTGCTTGATACCCTCCGCCTCGAGGGAGAGGACCTCGACCTCGAGGACGTCGTCAAGGTCGGCTTCAAGGGCACGCGCTGCGTCGAGTCGGGCGGCCCGGAGCCGGGAGTCGGCTGCGCGGGACGCGGCATCATCACGTCGATCAACCTACTCGAGCAGCTCGGCGCCTTCGACCCGCAGTACAAGCTCGACTACACCTTCTACGACGTCCTCGGCGACGTCGTGTGCGGTGGCTTCGCGATGCCGATCCGGGACGGGAAGGCCGAGGAGATCTACATCGTCTGCTCGGGCGAGATGATGGCGATGTACGCGGCGAACAACATCTGCAAGGGAATTCGGAAGTTCGCGGAGTCGGGCACGGTCCGCCTCGGCGGGCTCATATGCAACAGCCGCAAGGTCGACCGCGAGGCCGAGCTGATCATGGCGCTCGCCGAGAAGATCGGCACGCAGATGATCCACTTCGTCCCGCGCGACAACGTGGTCCAGCGGGCGGAGATCAACAAGAAGACCGTCATCGACTTCGACCCGACGGTCGGCCAGGCCGACGAGTACCGCAAACTCGCGCGCGCCATCGAGGTTAACACCAAGTTCGTGATCCCCAACCCGTTGGAGATCGAGGACCTCGAGAAGCTGCTGATGGAGTTCGGCATCGCCGACTGACCAGGAATAAAAGCGTAAGGAGAACGAACACTATGGTGATGATCAGGGCTATTATCAGGCCGGACAAGACGGACGCGGTGATGGCGCGGCTCATGGCCGAGGGCTATCCCTCGGTGACCCGCATGAACGTTTCGGGTCGCGGCAAGCAGCGCGGAATCAAGATCGGGGACGTGACCTACGACGAGGTCCCGAAGGAACTGCTGATGATGGTGATCAAGGACGCCGATCGCGACTTCGTCGTTAAAACGATCATCGATGAGGCCCGAACCGGCGCGAAGGGCGCGTTCGGCGACGGGAAGATATTCATCTCGCCGGTCGACGAGATGTATACGGTGAGCTCCGGGGTGCGCGAGTCGGGCGCGGAGGAGACGAGATGAAGGAAGTCATGGCGATCGTCCGGATGAACCGGATTAACCAGACTAAGCGCGCCCTCACCGAGGCGGGCATAACCTCCATGCACGCGAAGGACTGCCTTGGGCGCGGCAAGGGCCTCGTCGAGCTTATCGGGCTCGGGGGCGCCGAGCGCGCATACGAGGAGAAGATGGAGGAGCTCGGGAACGCGGGCCGGCTCGTGCCGAAGCGCATGGTGACCGTGGTGGTCCCCGACAGGCTCGTCAAGCGGGTCGTCGACGCGATCATGGACGCGAACAGGACCGGGAAGTCCGGCGACGGCAAGGTGTTCGTCATGCCGGTGCTCGACTCGGTCAGGATACGGACCGGAGAGGCGGGGGACGAGACCCTCGACGAGTAAGGAGACGCGAATGTCCGAGAAGATACAGGCGGTCAACGCCGAGGAATTCAAGGCGGAGACCCTCGAGCGGTACCCGCCGAAGCTGGCGCGCAAGCGGGCGAAGCAGATCGTCGTCAACGAGGTCGGGCCCGGCGACGCGGTGCCGGAGATACTGGCGAACTCGCGCACCGCGCCCGGCATCCTCACGATGCGCGGGTGCTCGTACGCGGGCTGCAAGGGCGTCGTCCTTGGCCCGACGCGAGACATCTTGCAGATAACGCACGGGCCCATCGGGTGCGGGTTCTACAGTTGGTTGACGCGCCGGAACCAGACGCGGCCCGAGACGGCCGACGCGCCGAATTACATGCCCTACGCGATGTCGACTGACCTTCAGGAGGACGAGATCATCTTCGGCGGCGAGAAGAAGTTGAAGGCGGCGATCGACGAGGCCGTCGCGCTCTTCCACCCGAAGGCGATCGGTATCTTCGCGACCTGCCCCGTCGGGTTGATCGGGGACGACGTGCACGCGGTCGCCCGCGAGATGGAGGCGAAGTACCCGGACATCAACATATTCGGGTTCTCGTGCGAGGGGTACAAGGGCGTCAGCCAGTCGGCCGGGCACCACGTCGCGAACAACAAGGTGTTTACCGACGTGGTCGGCCTCGACGACGAGCCGAAGCCGGGCGAATGGCGCTTCAATATCCTCGGCGAGTACAACATCGGCGGGGACGCGTTCGAGATCGAGCGCCTCGTCGGCCTTTGCGGGATGACCCTGCACTCGACGTTCAGCGGAAACTCGAACTACAAGGAGTTCTCAAGCGCGCACACGGCCGACCTCAACGTCGTCATGTGCCATCGCTCGATCAATTACCTTGCCGAGATGATGGAGAAGAAGTACGGCATCCCGTGGTTCAAGGTAAACTTCGTCGGCGCCGAGGCGACCGCGAAGTCACTCAGGAAGATCGCGTCCTTCTTTCGCGACCCAGCGCTCGCCGAGCGCGTCGAGCGGGTCGTCGAGACGGAGATGGCCGAAGTCGCGAAGGTGCGGGACGAGATCCGCGCGCGCTGCGAGGGTAAGACGGCCATGCTCTTCGTCGGCGGCTCGCGCGCGCATCACTACCAGGAACTGCTGGGCGAGATCGGCATGGTTACGGTCGCCGCCGGGTACGAGTTCGCGCATCGGGACGACTACGAGGGGCGCAAGGTCCTGCCGGACATCGTCGTCGACGCCGACTCCCGGAACATCGAGGAGCTTTCGGTCGAGGCGGACCCCGAGCGCTACCGGCCCCGCGTCGGCGAGCGTGAGCGGACGGAGCTCGAGTCGGGCGGGTTCGCGCTATCGGATTACCGGGGGATGATGCCGGAGATGCCCGCGAAGTCTCTCGTCATCGACGACCTCAACCACTACGAGCTTGAGCGGCTCATCGAGGAGTACAAGCCGGACCTCGTGTGCGCCGGGATAAAGGAAAAGTACGTGGTGCAGAAGCGCGGCCTGCCGATGAAGCAGCTCCACAGTTACGATTATATGGGCCCGTTCGCGGGCTTTCGGGGGGCGATTAATTTCTACCGCGAGATAGATCGCCTCGTCAACAGCGGGACCTTCGCGCTCGCCAAGGCACCGTGGTCCGAGAGTCCCGAGCTTAGCGCGAGTTACGGGCACAACGGATAGGCGTCGCCGGAGGCGAAAGGAGAGATAGATGCTTTTACGACACACACCAGAGGCCGTCGCGGAACGTTCCGCGCTGACCATAAACCCCGCGAAGACATGCCAGCCGGTCGGGGCGATGTACGCCGCGCTCGGCGTGCATCGCTGCCTCCCGCACAGCCATGGGTCGCAAGGATGCTGCGCCTACCACCGGAGCGCGCTCACCCGGCACTACAAGGACCCGATCATGGCGACGACCAGCTCGTTCACCGAGGGCGCCTCGGTGTTCGGCGGCCAGGCGAACATGCTCGAGGCGCTGACGAACATCTTCGCCCTGTACGATCCGGAGATAGTCGCCGTGCATACCACCTGCCTGTCGGAGACGATCGGCGACGACCTGCCGCAGATAATCAACAAGGCGCGGAGCGAGGATAAGATACCGAAGGGAAAGTTCGTCGTCCACGCGAATACCCCGAGCTATAAGGGATCGCACGTGACCGGCTACGCGAACATGGTCGCCGCGTTCGTCCAGTACTTCTCGCGCAGTACGGGTCGGCGCACGGGGCGGATAAATCTCATACCGTCGTTCGTCGAGCCTAGCGACATGTCCGAGATCAAGCATATCGCGTCCGAGATGGGTATAGACTTCGCGATGTTTCCCGACACGAGCGACGTCGTCAACGGCCCGATGGACGGGAAGTTCCGGATGTACCCGAGGGGCGGCGCTACGCGCGAGCAGATCGAGGCCGCGGGCGACGCGCGGCTCACGGTCGCCCTTGGTCGCGTCGGCGCCCTTCCCGCGGCGAAGCTTCTCGACACGAAGTGCAAGGTACCGGTCGAGGCGCTCGACTTGCCGATAGGCGTTCGGGCGACTGACGCGCTCGTCGAGACGCTCCGCAAGGCGGCCGGTGTGCCGGTGCCCGATTCCCTCTCGCTTGAGCGGGGTCAGCTCGTCGACGTCCTGTGCGACATGAGTCAGTACACCTACGGGCGGACGGTCTCCATGGTCGGCGACCCCGACCTCCTCGTCGGCCTCGTCTCCTTTTGCAGGGACGCCGGGATGCGCGTGCTACACGTCGTCACCGGCACCAATCCCGGGCCGAAGTTCGAGCGGCGGATAAAGGAGCTTGCGGGCGAGGGCGTGACGGTTCGCACCGGGCTGCAGGCCGACATGTTCCTTTTCCATCAGCTGGTGAAGGGCGAGCGCCCCGACCTGATAATGGGGAACACCTACTGCAAGTACATCGCGAGGGACATGGACATCCCGCTCGTGCGGGTCGGTTTCCCGATCTACGACCGGGTTGGGCATTCGTACTTCCCGGTTACCGGGTATCGGGGCGGGCTCATGCTCCTCGAGAGGGTCCTCGGCGCGATCCAGGATAGGATCGACCGTGACGCCCCGGAGGAATCGTTCGAGCTAGTGATGTAGGAGGGACGAATGGTCGAGATACTCAAGGAACGGCGCGCTCAGATCGTCGAGAAGGGTCGGGACGGCCGCGGCATCGAGTGCGGGAAGGCGAGCGTCGCCGGCTCGGTGAGCCAGCGGGCGTGCGTCTTCTGCGGCGCGCGCGTGGTGCTCTACCCGATAGCGGACGCCCTGCACCTCGTGCACGGGCCGATCGGCTGCGCCGCCTATACTTGGGACATACGCGGGTCGCTCTCGAGCGGTCCCGAGCTGCATCGCATGAGCTTCTCGACCGACCTCCGCGAAGAGGACGTTATCTACGGCGGCGAGCGGAAGCTCGAGGCGTGCCTCGGCGAGCTCATCGCCCGCCATAGACCGAAGGCTGCCTTCGTCTACTCGACGTGCATCGTCGGCCTGATAGGGGACGACGTCGACGCCGTGTGCGCGCGCGTTTCCGCCCGCGAGGGTATACCGGTGCTTCCCGTCCGTTCGGAGGGATTCCGAGGGACGAAGAAGGACGGATACCGCGCCGCGTGCGAGGCGGCGTTCCGCCTCGTCGGGACCGACGTGCTTACGCCGGTTTCGCCGCTGAGCGTCAACATTCTTGGCGACTTCAACCTCGCCGGCGAGACGTGGATCATCAAGGAATACTATCGCCGGATGGGGATCGAGGTCGTTTCCTGCATAACGGGGGATGGGCGCGTCGACGAGATCGCCCGCTCCCACCGGGCCGCGCTGAACCTCGTGCAATGCTCAGGGTCGATGACCCATCTCGCGCGCGAGATGGAGCGCGTTCACGGCGTCCCGTACCGAAAGGTTTCCTACTTTGGGTTGGAGGATACCGCCGACGCGCTCTACGCCGTATCCGAATTCTTCGGAGACCCGGAGGTCTCCCGCCTCGCGCGGGAACTCGTGGTCGAGGAGACGGATCGGGTCCTGCCCGCGATCGGCGCGTTTCGGCGCGATCTCGAGGGTAAGCGCGCCGCCGTCTACGTCGGCGGGGCGTTTAAGGCCTTCTCCCTCGTTAAGGCTCTTCGGCTCCTCGGTATGGACACCGTGGTCGTCGGCTCGCAGACGGGGAGCGCCGAGGACTACGAGTATCTTTCCCGCATTACCGATGAGGGGACGATTATCGTCGACGACGCGAATCCCCTCGAGCTTTCGCGCTTCATCCTGGAGAAGGGCGCCGACCTTCTCGTCGGCGGGGTCAAGGAACGGCCGATCGCCTACAAGATGGGTATCGCGTTCTGCGACCACAACCACGAGCGGAAGATACCGCTCGCGGGATTCGAGGGGATGGTTAATTTCGCGCGCGAGGTGCACGCGTCGGCGACGAGCCCTGTTTGGCGTTTCTCGCCCGCCCGTGCGCGCGCGCGAGGAGGCAGTCTATGAGCGAGATCGTAATCGCGCCGTCAGGGCGCTCGACGGCGTCGGCCCGGAATTCGTGCAAGCTCTGCGCGCCGCTCGGCGCGAGCGTCGCATTTCGCGGGATCGAGGGCTGCGTCCCCCTCGTTCACGGCTCTCAGGGCTGTTCGACCTACGTACGGCGCTACGTTATCAGCCACTTCCGCGAGCCGATGGACGTCGCCTCGTCGAACTTCACCGAGTCGGCCGCCGTTTTCGGCGGGCGGGAAAGCCTCATCGAGGCCCTCGCGAACGTCGAGCGCCAGTACGCTCCTTCCTCGATCGGGGTCGCCTCGACCTGCCTTACCGAGACGATCGGCGACGACGTGCCCGCCTATCTTCGTTCGTACGCGGCCGAGCGGCCGGGTGGGATACCGGTTTTCTTCGCCTCCACCCCGAGCTATCGGGGGACACACGTCGACGGGTTTCACCGCGCCGTTTTCGCCGCGGTCTCCGCGCTCACCAGTGGCCCGGCGACGACACGAGCGGGCGACGCCGCGCGCCGCGTGAACCTCGTCTCGGGTTTCGTCTCCGCCGAGGATCTCCGCGAGCTTCGCGAGATACTCTCGTCGTTCGGCGCGCCGTTCACCCTCGTCCCCGACTACTCGGAAAGCCTGGATGGGCCCTCATGGTCCGAGTACCAGCGGTTACCAGCCGGCGGGACCCCACTCGCCGACATTGCGCGAATGCCCGAGGCCGCGGGGACGGTTTGCCTGGGCGTCGCGGTCAGTCAGGCAGACGATGTCGGCCTCTGGCTCGCCGAGCGGTATGGTGTGCCGAGTGACCGATTATACCTACCGGTAGGTATAGAACTAACCGATCGTTTTTTCGCCGCGCTCGAGCGGATCACCGGCGTGCCGACTCCTCCTCGCTGGATCTCGGCCCGCGGTCGCCTCGTGGATGCTTACGCCGACGGGCACAAGTACTGCGCGGGAAAGCGGGCGATCGTATTCGGGGACGAGGACTTGGTCTGCTCCCTCGCCTCGTTT
>JAKPSR010000436.1 GCA_029571425.1 Spirochaetota bacterium
CCTGACGAAGTCGAGAAAGTCGAAGGATGCGAGGATGCAGTCGACCGCGTGCGTCGGGATGGAGGTGTCGAGCCCTCCCGCGAGCATGTAGGCGTCCCCGATCGTCTTGATTTTCTCGAGCTTGTACTTCTTGGTGATGTAATCGAAATACGAGAAATAGCGGTCGAGGGTGGAGATGACCGGCTCGGCCGCGATCCCGCTGGTTCGCTGCGTGAATCCCACGAAGTCCGCGAAGAGGACGGTAACCCCGTCGTAGCTGACCGGCTTCGTCGTGCCGCTCGCCTTCAGCTCCTGAGCGACCGTGCGCGGTAGGATGTTGAGGAGGAGGGATTCGGACTTTTTCTTCTCGTCCATCAGCGCGTCCGACTGGATGAAGTCCTGCCGGACGTAGAACTCGCGCGAGTACCCCGCGAGGATGCCGAGGAAGCTGAACGAAAGCAGGGTGTAGGTCGCGAAGAGGAAACCATCGGTCTCCGGCCTGACGACGAGGGCGTAGACCGCGAAGGTGGCGACGAGGTCTACCGCGAGGAACGTCAGGGCATAGCGAAGCCTGAGGCTCGAGAAGGTTAGGCAGAAGACGATGACGATCGAGCTGACGACCGCCAGGTAGACGTCGGGATAGTCTCCGAGGGAGACGAGGACAAGGTGGCCGATCTGCGTCAGCGAGAGGACCAGCATGGACCAAAGCTCGAGATAGCTCTTGAATCGGTGCGTGAGGTATAGGCAAAGGACGATAAGAGCGGGCGCGGCCACGAGCCGGAGCACGGCCGAGAGGGCGAAGCTTTCCGGCGCGACGTGATAGTCGAGGACGGCGAAGCTGCAGTACATCAGGAGCCCGAGGATGAACGCGACGCGCGACTGCCCGAGCGACTTCCGGATGTTCCGCATCAGGAAAAGACGTTCGCGCTTCCGGTCCGCGAACGACATCGTGTGGGCCTCCGCGAGGCGCGGGTCTTCGTTCGTTTTCATGCTTCCCCCTTTTTTTATACGCCGGCATTCCTAGGCGCGGCGGTCAATCATCTCAGAGGTCGAGTAGAAACGGATCGCGGGATTGTTCTGTCTCGTGCGGTCGAGGCTCCACTCGGAGTCGGAGACGAACACGAAATTTTCCCTGATGTCGACGAGCACGCGCCTGGAGTTGGCGTCGACGAAGTCCCGTAGCGCTTTCTTGTCGTCCGCCGTGATCCAGTGGGCGATCGAGAGGTCGATTGGCTCGTAGCGGCACGCGGCCCCGTACTCGTTCTCGAGCCGCGACTGCAGTACCTCGAGCTGTAGCTGGCCGACGACCCCGATGACGCGCGCGTTCGGCTGGTGGAGCTTCGAGAATATCTGGACGACGCCTTCCTCGGCGAGCTGGTTGAGTCCCTTGTGGTATTGCTTCTCCTTCTGCGGGTCGGCGTTCACGATCGTGCGGAATATCTGCGGGGCGAAGCTGGGGATGCCCTTGAAGTTGACGGACTCGCCCTCGGTCAGGGTGTCGCCGATCTTGAACGCGCCGGTATCGTGGAGGCCGATGATGTCCCCGGGCCAGGCTTCGTCGATGATCTCGCGATCCTGGCTCATGAACGCCGTCGGGTTCGCGGCGCGGAAGCTCCGGTCCGAGCGGACGTGGTAGTAAAGGGTGTTTCTCTCGAAGCGTCCGGAGACGACGCGGAGGAAGGCGATGCGGTCCCGGTGCTTCGGGTTCATGTTCGCGTGTATCTTGAAGACGAAGCCGGTGAACTTCGCCTCTTCGGGGGCGACTTGCCGCTCCTCGGCTTCCTTCGGGGTGGGATAGGGGGCGATCGAGACAAGGGCGTCGAGGAGCTCGCGCACCCCGAAGTTGTTGAGCGCCGAGCCGAAGAAAACCGGGGTCGCCTTACCCGCGAGGTAGTCCGCGCGGTCGAAGGGAGGGTAGACGCCTGAGAGCATCTCGACGTCCTCGCGAAGCCGGCGCGCGAGGGACGCGCCGACCGCCTCGTCGAGGCGCGGGTCGTTAACCCCGTCGATCTCGACGACGTCGACGGGGAGCTGGTCCTGCCCCGCCCTAAAGAGATAGAGCTTGCCGTCGACGAGGTTATATACCCCGCGGAAAAGCTTTCCCTGTCCTACGGGCCAGCTGACCGGCCGCACCTCGACCGCGAGCTCCCGCTCGATCTCGTCAAGGAGCTCGACGGGGTCCTTGCCTTCGCGGTCGAGCTTATTGACGAAGGTCGCGATGGGAGTGCTCCGCATCCGGCACACCACGCAGAGCTGTCGGGTTCGCTCCTCGACGCCCTTGACGGAGTCGATTACCATCAGCGCGCTGTCGACGGCCGAGAGCCCGCGGTAGGTGTCCTCGGAGAAGTCCGCGTGGCCGGGGGTGTCGAGGAGGTTGATCTTCCTTCCGCCGTACTCGAAGCCCATCACGGAGGTGCTGATCGAGATTCCCCGCTCCTTCTCCATCTTCATGAAGTCGGAGACCGCGGCCTTCGCGCCTTTCCCGCTTTTGACCGCACCTGCGATGTGGATGGCGCCTCCGAAGAGGAGGAGTTTCTCGGTTATGGTGGTCTTTCCCGCGTCGGGGTGGGATATGATGGCGAAGGTGAGTCGGCTGTGGATCTGGGAGGTAAGCTCGGTCATGCGGTCAGGATACTCGGTCGAAACGCGGCGGTCAACCGACGGACCGTAGAAAAAAGCGCGGCTTTCGTCCATAATTACGCCACGAGGAGTACTCCATGGGCACAGAAAAGCGATCGCATAGGCTGATCGTCAAGACGGGGGCGGTCGTCGCGACCACCGTAGTCGTGGCGATGCTCATCCTGTTCGGCTTGCAAACAGTGATTATCTCGCGCGCCGTGCGCGACGAGAATATCCTGAACACGACCCAACAAACCGACGCGATATCCGACCTTTTCGACGCGCGGATACAGGCGGTGAAAACCCTCCTGCTGGCGGCCGCAGCCAGCTCCGGCCAACCCGACGCCTTGGTCTCCGCCGTCGCCGAGCGCGACGCCCTGCTCTCCGCGACCCTCGTCGTCGGCGCCGACGCGCGCGTAGTCGCCGCCGACTCTCCCGCCCTCGTCGGGAAGTCGGTGTCCGCCCTTCCCGGGCTCGCCGACGCGCTGGCGTCCGGCAAGCTCTCGTTCGCGCTTCCGTCACCCGGCGAGATCGAGCCGGGTTCGGGCTTTTGCGTGCCGATAGGCGCCCGCCTCCAGGCCGGGCAAAACCGAGGGGATTATCTCGTCGCCTTGGTCAGTTGCGATAAGCTCAGTGACTTGTACGTTGTCGGCCGGAACGTCGGGCGGCAAGGGTATCCGTTTATCGTCGCCGTTAACGGGACGATCGCCGCGCACCCCGAATACAAGCTCCGCGGAGCCGACTTGAGCGAGTACGCGTTCATCCAACAGATGATGCGGGCGACCGATGAAGTCGCCTTGGCGACATACCTCTGGTCGAAGCCAAACGACGAGCGCCGCATTTTTCCCAAGCACGTCTCGTTCAAGCGCCTTAAGGCAATCGACTGGGTCGTCGGTATCTCGATTTACCGCGAGGACTTGCTCGTCGTCGCGAACAAGACCCGCGGGGGGAGTTTCTGGCTCATGGGGTTCGCCGTCTCGTTCGTTATCGTGACGCTCACCTTTTTCCTGAACCGGTCGCTTATCGCCCGGTTTAACGTGATCGGTTCCGTCGTAAAGGAAGCCGAGGGTGGAGACCTTTCGCGCAGGATCGACGTGCGCGGAAACGACGAGGTGCGGGACATCGCGACGGCGCTGAACTTTTTCTTCGAATCGATACGAAAGGCCCTGCGCACGATATTCAAGGGCGCCGACCGCCTTACCGAGACGAGCGAGAGCCTCGCGAGCACGGTGACCGAGACGGCGGCGAGCGCCGCGCAGATCAAGGGGAACGTCGAGGGGACCCGTGACAGGATGGACGCCCAGCGTAAGAGCCTCGACGAGACCGCCGCCGTTGTCGAGCAGATGGCGCGGAACATCGAGTCGCTCGGCAACCAAATCAGAAACCAGGCCGCGGCGGTCACGGAATCCTCGGCCGCGATCGAGCAGATGATATCGAATTTTTCCTCCGTCTCGAACATGACCGAGGTGACGCGAAAGCACGTCGGCTCGCTGCAGGGACTCGCCGTCAAGGGTAAGGACCAGCTGGGCATGGCCAACGAGATGATCCGCACCGTTATCCAGCGGTCCGACGGGCTCTCGGAAGCGACCTCGCTCATCTCGGGGATCGCCGGCCAAACAAACCTTCTCGCGATGAACGCGGCGATCGAAGCCGCGCACGCGGGCGACGCGGGCCGCGGGTTCGCGGTGGTCGCCGACGAGATACGCAAGCTTGCCGAGGGCGCGGGAACGCAGGCGAAGTCGATCGCGCGCGACATCCAGGATATGCGCGATCTTATCGCGGACGTCGGCCGCTCGTCCGGGGACACCAACCGCGCCTTCGAGGAGATCGAGGCCTCGGTGAACCAGGTGAACGACCTCGTTTCCCAGATCAACCAGGCGATGACCGAGCAGGACGAGGGAAGCGCGCAGGTGCTCGATGCCCTGACCTCCATGCGCGATATTACCGTCTCCGTCGAGGAGGGGTCCGGCGAGATGACCCGCGGGAACGGGCGTCTTCTCGAGGTGCTCGTCTCCCTCAAGACGATCACCCAGGAGGTCGCCGACTCCATGCTTGAGATCATCAACGGGGTCGGCGAGATCAATAACGCGATGCGCGAGATCGCCGAGCTCGGAGTCGTCAATAAGGAAGCCGTGGACGCGATGCGCGCGGATCTTTCGCGCTTCAAGATAGAGTAGGAGGCTTTCCATGGTTGCCACTCGCAGGGCCCTCGCGGCCGTCTTCGCGGTCCTCGTTGCCGCCATGCTCCTTGGCTGCGTCTCGACGCCTGCCGAGAGTTCCGGGTTCCCGGTCGACCCCGCGATCGAGCGCGGTTCGCTGGAAAACGGGTTTTCCTGGTTCGTGCGGGAAAACCGCGAGCCTGAGAACCGTATCGTTTTTCGGCTCGTCGTTCGCGCGGGCTCGGTGGACGAGGACGACGATCAGCGCGGCGTGGCGCACCTCGTCGAGCATATGGCCTTTAACGGAAGCGAGCACTTTCGAAAGAACGAGCTCATCGACTACTTCGAGTCCATAGGGATGAACTTCGGACCGGAAGTCAACGCGTATACCAGCTTCCAGGAGACCGTGTACAAACTCGAGATCCCGGCGAACGAGCCCGGCGCCCTCGACAAGGCTTTGCTCGTGCTCGCGGATTGGGCGAGCGGACTTTCCTTTGATCCTGAGGAGCTCGAGAAGGAACGGGGCGTAGTCCTTGAGGAATGGCGGCTCTCGCGCGGTCCCGAGGGTAGGCTTCGGGATAAGCACCTTCCCGTGCTCTTCGCGGACTCTCCCTTCGCGAACCGGTTGCCGATCGGGGATCCCGAGATCGTCAAGACCATTCCCCGGCAGCGCGTCGTCGACTTCTACCGCAAGTGGTATCGACCCGACTTGATGAGCGTTATCGTCGTCGGCGATTGCGACGCCGCCGTTGTGCGGTCGAAAATCGAGGCAGCGTTCGCCCCGCTCGCGCGCCCTGCCGAGGCGGCGCCGGCGCGAAATCCCGTCGTCCCCCCGGGACGCACGCCACGAGTGTCGCGCGCGACCGATCCCGAGCTCGATTACACCGCGCTTGAGCTCTATCAAGCTTTCCCCGCGAAGCCCATCGCGTCCGAGCGTGATTATCGCGCCCGGCTCGCCCGCGATATGGGCCTCGCGGCGTTCAACCTTCGCCTTGCCGAGAAGGCGCTCGAGTCGTCTCCCCTCGTGGTCGATGCCGAGGCGGGCAACTATCGCCCGCTCGCCGGGAACGAGTTTTCCTTCCTGTACGTCGCGCCGTCGCTTGGAAACGCGATGCCGGCATTTCGAATGGCACTTGACGAGCTCGAGCGCGTTCGCCGGTTTGGGATTACCGACGGGGAACTGGCCCGCGCCAGGGACTCGGCGCTCGCGCAAGCCGAGCAGATGTATCTTGAGCGACAGAAGCGCCATTCGGCCGCCTTCGCGGACGAGATCGTCTCCTACCTGACGCGAGGGACACTCCTTCTTTCGATGGAGGAGCGCCATCGACTCGTAACCTCGATCGCGCCGACCGTCACGAAAGAGGAAGCTTCCCGCGAAGTCTCCTCGCTTTTCTCCGCGCGGGGCGAGGTTCTTCTCGCGAGCGCGGGAACCGACTCGGGGGAACTGCCCGAAGAGGCGACGCTCGCCGCGGAATGGCGCGACCATCGCCCCGAGAAACCTCTTACCCCGTACATCGACTCGCCGGCTGACCGCCCGTTGGTTTCGGCGCCGCCGGCTCGCGGCTCAATCGTCTCCGAGGGGCGGGAACAGAGAACCGGCATTCGCCGTCTCGTGCTCTCGAACGGGGCGACCGTTCTATACCTGCCCACCGACTTCAAGGATGACCAAATCATCTTCCGGGCCGTCAGCCTCGGCGGCTCATCGCTCGTCACGGACGCGGATTTCCCCTCGGCCCGGGTCGCCCTCGATTATCTTGCCCTCTCGGGCCTCGGCGATTTTTCCGCGGTCGATCTGCAGCGACGCCTTGCCGGAAAGTCCGTCGAGCTTAGGCCGATTCTCGACGAGGCGTACGAGGGCTTCATCGGCTCGTCGTCGGTGAAGGATCTCAGGACTCTCGTCGAGCTCGCGTACCTTTACTTCGCCGCGCCCCGTTTCTCCGACGAGGCGTGGGGGTCATTGGTTACCCGCCTGCGCGTCGAGGTGAGCGCGCGCGACCGGAACCCCGACCAGATGTTCGCCGACCTCGTTGAGCGGCTTTCCTCAGGAGGGCACCCAAGGGCCGAGCCTCTTTCGAGCGCGCTGATAGCGCGGATGGAAGGCGCGCGCGCCGAACGGGTCTATCGCGACCGCTTCGCGGACCCGGGCGACTTTACTTTCATATTCGTTGGGGCGATTCCGGAGGACGAACTACGTTCTTTGTGCGAGCAGTATCTCTCCTTCAAGCCCGCGACTCGCGCAACGGGCGAACGGCCGCGCGATATCAAGAAGGATTTTCCCTCCGGGATTAGCGAAGAGACCCTCGCGATGGGTATCGAGAGCCGGGCGAACGTGTATCTCGGCTTCGGCGGCCGCGTCGCGACCGAGCGTTGGGAAGCCGAGCTCGCCGACGCCCTTTTCCTGATCGCCAACATACGGCTTCGCGAGGTGATTCGGGAGGGGCTTGGCGGGACCTACGGCGCCGACGCCTGGGGCTACGTCTCGCAGATCCCGTACCCGAGCTATCGGGCGAGCGTGCAGTTCGGCTGCGAGCCAAGCCGCGCGTCCGAGTTGTCCTCGGCGGTATTCCGCGAGCTTGCGTGGCTTCGAGACGGGGAGATCGGGGAGGAATACCTCGTTAAAGCCCGCGAGGCGTTCCGTAAGTCGTTGGAGACCGGCATGCGGAACAACGGGTATTGGGCTTGGTACATGACGCGAAACGTCGTCCGCGGGCACCCCCTCGACGAGATCGCCGACTTGCCTATCGTCGAGGGGATGATGACCGCCGCCAAGATGCGCGAGCTCGCGCGGAAGTATTTCCGCGCGGACAACTACGTGAAGGCGAGCCTCGTGCCCGAGGCCGCCGCGGTCACGCCTTAATCGAGCCGTCCGTCCCGATGGTGACCACCTGCCAGGGGATGAACTTTCCGCTCGCGCGCAGGGCCTCGGTCGCCGCGTGCGCGAGGCCGCCGCAGCAGGGCACCTCCATGCGGGCGATCGTCAGGCTCTTGATGTCGTTCTCGGCTAGGATGGCCGTCAGTTTCTCGGTGTAGTCCCCGCTGTCGAGCTTCGGGCAGCCGATGAGCGCGACGCGTCCCTTAATGAAGTCGCGGTGGAAGGCCGCGTAGGCGTAGGCGGCGCAATCGGCCGCGACGAGAAGGTGCGCGCCGTCAAGGTACGGCGCCCGGACGGGCACGAGCTTTATCTGTACCGGCCACTGCGAAAGCTCGGAAGCGCTACCCGGCGCGCCGCTAACGGCGGGTGCCTGCGCCGCGCGCTCGATTTTGCGGGCCATCGTGCCGGGACAACCGCAGGCCATGGGCTTCTCGGGCTCGGCATGGGCCCCGGGGCCCTCTTCGCCGCGCTGCGCGATGTGGCGGCGCACCGCCTCCTCGTCGTATGCCGCGGCCTCGCGCTCCTCGAAGCTGATCGCCCCGGTTGGGCAGGCCGGGAGGCAATTCCCGAGCCCGTCGCAGTAGTCGTCCCGCAAAAGCCTCGCTTTCCCGTCGACCATACCGATCGCGCCCTCGTGGCAGGCTGCCGCGCAGAGTCCGCACCCGTTGCAAAGGCTTTCGTCTATCTTGATAATCTGTCTTTTCATCGGTGTTCTCCTTCAGTACGTCTTGAATATACGCGATCCTTCGCGATAGTATTGTTGCAAAAGCAACGCGCGACGCGAAAAACGAGTTTGCGGTACGCAAGGATCGAGGAGGCTGTAGTGGACATACCCGGCAATTGCGCGCTCTTCGTCGGCATCAAGCCAGAGGAGGCCACGCGCCTTCTTTCCTGCTTCGGCACGCACGCGCGTTCCTACGCGAAGGGCGCTCGCGTTCTCCATGAAGGCGATCCGATCGACTCCATCGGCATAATCCTCGCGGGGTCGGTGCAGGTGACCCGCGTCGACTACGACGGCAATCGCGCCATCATCGCCGGCTTCGGGCGCGGCGAGATATTCGCCGAGAGCCTCGCGTGCGCCGGGGTGGCGAGAAGTCCCGTTTCGGTGGTCGCCGTCGAGCGCACGGATGTCCTGTTTATCCCGTATAAGAGGATGCTGCGCCCTTGCTCGAACGCCTGCTCTTTTCACGGAAAACTGATCGAGAATCTCGTCGCGCTCGTCGCCCGCAAAAACCTTACGCTGAGCGAGAAGATCGAGATATGCGGAAAGCGCACGACGCGCGAAAAGGTCATCGCCTATCTCGCCGCCGAGCGTCGACGCCAGGGCGGTCGCGCGCGCGTCGAGGTGCCCTTCTCGCGAGCCGAGCTCGCCGATTACCTCGCGGTTGACCGAAGCGCCCTCTCGCGCGAGCTCTCCAGGATGCGCGATGAGGGAATACTATCCTTCGAAGGTAAGGTGTTCGAATATTAGATTTGGTTGACAAATGGGGTTACTGCTTATAGTATCTTCTTATAATGCTTGAACAAAAGCTCAAAAAAAAAGAACTAGGGTTCTTTAACTATAAAAAAACCGCTTGGTACCAGTCGATTCGGGAAGAAGGGCGGTCGTTTAAGCTCAAATTGCTTTTTTTCTCGGTCATCGCCGCCCTTTTCGTCCTTGTCTTGCTCTACCTATCTGATTTCGCCGCGGGTAGGCCGAACCGCTTTCCTGCGTTCGCCATACCCTTCGGCTTGCTTTCGCTTTTTCTCG
This sequence comes from Spirochaetota bacterium, assembly GCA_029571425.1. Classification (GTDB taxonomy): domain Bacteria; phylum Spirochaetota; class Spirochaetia; order Treponematales; family Treponemataceae; genus Teretinema. Next base: position 9,380 of record JAKPSR010000436.1, read on the forward strand.
TCGCCCTCGCGCGATTCCGGCGCGTACGCGCGCTGATCCTCGTTGCCCTCGTGTTCCTCGCCGTCGGATTCTTCGCCGTCGTGTTCCTTCCCGGCTCGAGCGAGTCATATCTCATCATATTCGCCGTTTTTTCGCCGTTCGCGATGCAGCTTCGCGGCCGCGTTCGTGGCTCGATATGGTCCGCCTGTTTTTTCGTGGCCATCGTCGCGTCCTACCTCTTGCAATTAGCCGGTATTGGGCCGTCGTGGACGGTGCGCCCGGAGCCCGTGACCATTGCGACTTTCGTGGGGATTGGCGCAATCCTCTTCGTCCTTTCCTATCACGTGGAGCGTCGACAGGAGGCGATGATCGATCGCCTGACGAACCTCTTGATCTTCGACGAGACGACCGGCTTGCCGAATAAGGACGTCCTCGAGCACTCGATCGACGCGAATCGACGCTACATCTTCGCGATCATAAAGATCGAGAACTTTAGCGACCTCGTGGCGCTGTTTGGGTATGAGTTTTCCGATACCATATCTCAGTTCGCCTCACGTAAGCTCAGGAAGTACGAGGAGCGGTTGGGTTTTCGCGTCTTTCAGCTTAAGTTCAACGAGTGGGGCGTCCTGAGCGAGCGGATCGTGCAACCCACCGTCGCCGAGGCCGCGCAACTTATTAGCGATTTGTTAAAGGCGCTCGAGAGCGAGACCCTGCCTTGGGAGTCGGACCGCATTCGCCTGGTGTACCGCATTGGGGGGACGATCGTCTGCCCCGGCGACGATCGCAGCCCGTTCTCGAAGGCGGACATCGCGCTCAAGAAGGCGGAGCGCGGGCATTCGAGCTTCACGATTTTCGACGATGACAAGGTCGAGCGGCGGAACGCCTACGAGTCGGTGATGAAGTTCTCCGAGCTCATCAGCAACAGGGAAAACGGGACGTTTAAGGCGGTGTTTCAGCCGGTCTTCGACGCGCTTGGCAGCAAGGTCGAGTGGTACGAGGCCCTCCTTCGCCTGAAGGTCCAGGACGGGTCCTACGTGTCGGTATATCCCTATCTTGAGGTGGCGAAGTCGACCGGCTTCTACCAGTACCTTACCGAGTTCATCATGAGGAAAACGGCGGAGGCGATCGTCGAGCACGACGTCGACGTTTCGATCAATATCTCGATTAACGACATCGTGCGGCCCGATTTCATCATGCTCGTCGACGAGGTATACGAGACGATCCGCGAGAAAAGAGGAAGGATCATCTTCGAGATCCTGGAGAGCGACGAGCTCGTGGAGCTCGAGAAATGCATTTGGTTCATCGACTACATCACCCGCTACGGGTTTAAGATCGCGATCGACGATTTCGGGACTGGCTACTCGAACTACTGCAACCTGGTGAACTTACCCATCGACATCGTCAAGATCGACGGCTCGCTGATCACGCGGATCAAGAGCGACGAAAACGCGCGGACCCTCGTTGAGGGAATTGTCCTCTTCTGTAAAAAGGCGAATAAGAAGACGGTCGCGGAGTACGTCGAGGACGAGCACGTGTTCCAGTCCGTTAAGCGGCTCGAGATCGATTTCCTGCAGGGCTACTATCTCGCCAAGCCCGCGTCTATAAGCGAATTCGTCGACGCGACCTAGCGGTCTGAACCTTCAAGCGACATGACGTACGAGGCCGCGAGTTCGGCCGCTTTCTCGCCGTCCATGGCCGACGACGCGATGCCGCCCGCGTACCCGGAGCCCTCCCCCGCGGGGAAAAGCCCGGCGAAGGCGGGGGACTGCCCGGTTTCCGCGTCCCGCAAGACCCTGACGGGCGAGGACGTTCGCGTCTCGGGGGCGATCAGCAAGGCATCCGGGCAGACGAATCCGCGCATCGAGCGATCGAAGGTTTGGAAGGCAGACGCGAGCCGCGACGCGATCGGCGCGGGGAGCCAGCGGTCAAGTCGCGAGGGGACGAGCCCGGGACTGTAGGAACTTTCGGGGAGCGAGGCGGAGTCGCGGCCGGCGAGGAAGTCGACGAGTCGTTGCGCCGGCGCCGCCTGTCCTCTCCCGTTTTGGGCGGCTTCTCGCTCGACCCAGCGTTGGTAGCGAAGCCCCGCGAGC
>JAKPSR010000437.1 GCA_029571425.1 Spirochaetota bacterium
GGACGTCCTCGCGCGGGTTTTCATCGCGAAGGGAATCTCGGTTTCCTACGTCTTCGTGTCTGCCGCCCCCGAGATCATGGCGTACGCGCGCTCGGTCGGCGCATTCGCCTACGTCTCGGCGAGCCACAACCCGATCGCCCATAACGGGCTCAAGTTCGGCCTCGACTCGGGCGGAGTCCTTTCCGGCAATGAGATAACCCCCTTGATCGCCCGGCTCCGCGAGCTTATCCGAGACCCGACGTACCCCGAGCGGGCGCGCGACCTTCTCCGCGCGGCGCCTCCCGCCGCCGTCGCGGCTACCTACGCCGGGATCGCGCAGGCGAAGCGCGCCGCGATCGAAAGCTACGCGGCATTCTCGCGCGAGGTCGTCTCCGGGAGCGCGGATCCCGCCGCGCAGGAAGCCTTTTTCGCCGAGCTAGCGAAACGCCCCGCGCGCGTCGTCGCGGACTTCAACGGCGGGGCGCGGACCCTCTCGATCGACGCGGGTTTCCTCGCCTCGGCGGGCGCCAAGCTCGTCTCGATGAACGCGAAACCCGGCGCGATAGCGCACCGCATCGTCCCGGAGGGAGAAAGCCTACTGCCCTGCGCCGAGGAACTGGGCCGACTGAATAAGTCGGGCCAGCTAAATAAGCTGGGCCGGCTGAATACGCAGGGCGATGAGGTTCCGCCCTTTCTCGGCTACGTCGCGGACTGCGACGGCGATCGCGGCAACCTCGTGTACTGGGATGACCGCATGCAGGAAGCGCGAACGCTCGAGGCCCAGGAGGTATTCGCCCTTTCCGTACTCGCGGAGCTTGCGCATCTCGCCCGCGAGGGCGTAACCTCCCCGGTCGCCGTCGCCGTCAACGACCCGACCTCGACCCGCGTCGAGGAGATCGCCCGCGCCTTCGGCGCCCGGGTCGAGCGGGCGGAGGTCGGCGAGGCGAACGTCGTGGGTCTCGCGCGATCGCTCCGAGGACGCGGGTTCATAGTACGCGTCCTCGGCGAAGGATCGAACGGGGGAAACATCACCCATCCAGCCGCGGTACGCGATCCCCTAAACACGGTATTCGCCCTACTCAAGCTCCTCGCCCTCAGGGACGACCCCGTCACCGGCAAGCCGGGGCTATTCCGCCTCTGGTGCAGCCGGTCAAGCCAGGACGCGGCGTACCGCGACGACTTCACCCTTTCCGACGTCATCGCCACCCTGCCCCGATGGCGGACCACCTCCGCGTTCGAGCCGGAGGCCGCCCTGCGCATCCGGACCGAGGACCACGCCGCGCTCAAGCGCCGCTATCAGCGCGCCCTCGAGCGCTCCTGGGAAACCCGAAAGGAGGAGCTCCGCTCCCGCTGGGGAATCGTGTCGCGCAAGACCGCGCTCAATAACGGCATCGAAACGAGGACCGACCCGGACGACTACGGGACGTCGGGAAAGGGCGGGCTCACCGTCCGGTTCATGGACTCAAGTGGGGATGTCGTCGGCTTCGTCTGGATGCGGGGGTCCGGTACCGAGCCGGTATTCCGCGTCCTCGCCGACGCGCGCGGCGAGGACCCCGCCCTTGAGCGGGAGCTCCTCGCCTGGCAACGATCCCTGGTACTTGAGGCCGACGGGGAAATATAGTAGTATCCGGCTATCGAAAGGAAGGTGCGCATGGGCGTTCGCGGAGAGCTGTTTACCACGGAGATATCACTCGAGAACCGGACTTATTTCTTCAACGTGAAGGAAAACCGGACGGGGGACGTCTTCCTCCAAGTCGTCGAGAGCAAGAACGTGGAGGGATCGGGATTCGACCGCCGCGCGATCGTCGTCTTCGAGGACGACATGCAGCGCTTCCTCCAGGGCCTCGAGAATTCCCTTTCGTACATCGAGAAGAACCGAAAGGCCCGCCTCAAGGAAGCCGCCGCGAAACCGGCGACCGAAAAACGCCGCTTCGTCAAGAAGGACGCCGAGGCCACTCCCCGCACCCGGGCCGCGAAACCGGCATCCGGCGACAAGCCGAAGCGCGTCCGCGTCGTCTCCAAAAAGCCGCAGAACTGACATCGCCGCGCGATCGCGCGCGATCCCTATCCGTTCCCGAATAAGCTCGGCTGCTCAAGGGCGCGAGCGCGAAAGCTCGACCGTTGGATCGGCGAGGGACCGTGCGCCCTGATCGCCTCAAGATGGGCGGCCGTCGGGTATCCCTTGTGCCGCGCGTAACCATATTCGGGGTATAGCCAATCGTATCGATGCATCATCCGGTCGCGCGCCGTCTTCGCCAGGATCGACGCCGCCATCACGGCGGGAAAAGTCGCGTCCGCCTTCGGCACGGCCCGCGCGGGAACGCCGATCTCCGGGACGTAGAGCCCGTCGACGATCGCCTCGATGCCGCCGGAGTTTCCCATCTTGGCGACCATGGACTCGAACGCCCGACGCATCGCGAGGAGCGAGGCGCGGAGTATGTTGATCTCGTCGATCTCGGCCGCCGAGGCCCAGCCAACGCCCCAGAGCGGCGCATCGCGATAGATGGCGATCATCGCCCGCTCTCGAC
>JAKPSR010000014.1 GCA_029571425.1 Spirochaetota bacterium
GGCCGACGTCTTCAGCGTCCGCGAAACCGACTACAATACCAACCTGGTGATCGTCGACAACAACGACCCTACGGGCTACGCGGAAACGGGGACATGGGTCGACAGTTCCCTTACCGGGTTCGCGAGCGGACACATGCCCTATGCGACCGGCGAGAATCCTTTCAACGGATGTTCCGCCGTTGTGAGGCGCCCTCGCGACGCGTTTGAGCTTGTCATTATTGGTTTTTTCGTCGTGAGGGGAGGCGGCGGCGGGTGACTACGCGAAGCCCCCGGCTGGGGAGCGCCTCGGGCAGTCGCACGCCGGCCGCCTCCAACAGTCGCCGCGAATCCTCCCGCGCGACGGGGATCGCGTGCGTTTGCACTTTCGATCCGCCGACGCGGATCGTCGTCGAGCAAAGCGTCGCGAGACGGGCGAGCCCTTCCTCCACCGTCACGTCCAGGGCGGCCCAGGCCCGCGCGAGTTCCCGGACGATGAGGTAGGCGAGCATGACCACCAGGGCGTGGCCGCGGGTGTGGGCCTCCGTGCGCACGTAGATCGGTCGCATTTCCAGATGGGCCGTCTTGCAGGTCCGGAAGGCCCATTCCACCAGCGCGAGATCCTTGTAGCGGTCGTGGACGGCCTCCCCCGAGAGGGCGTCGGCGGGCAGGTCGCTCACGATGACGTAGCAGCCGTCGAGGCGGGCGGCCCGGGCGAGGGCCTCCTCGTCGACGGCGACGACGAGACGGCGTCCGTCGGCTTTGACCGAAAGCCACTTGCCGACCTGGAGCCGCCCGATCTTTTCCGCCACCTTTCCGAGCGCTGTCTCGACCTTCGCCTTCTTGCGTTGATCGAGATCGGCGTTGACCTTCGCGACAGTCGCCTCGACGGCCTTGCGTTTGTCCGCCCGCGAGGCCGCGAGTTCTTCGGCCCGGCAGGGGTTTCGTCGCAGCACGTAGCGCACGCCGTCGCCCTCGACGACGCAGACCGTTTCGTCGAACATCTCCAACTGGAACACGCCGTCGCCGAGGAGTTTCTCGATCTGGGGTTTGGTGAGAGCCGTGATGTAGTGCATCTGCTCGCGGCGGAGGGCCTCCTGCCCCTTTTTCTTGATCATGCCGCGGTCGCCGACAAAGGTCACGCGCATGCACTTGAACCGTTCGGCCGCTTTCTTCACCTGCGAGTCGAAGGTCTGAACATCGGTCGTGTTGCCGCGGAAGACCTCGACCGACACGGGCGCGCCCTCGGCGTCGCACAGAAGACCGACGACGACCTGTTTCTTGCCCTTCTTTTTGTCGCGGTTGTAGCCCCAGTCGGCCAGGGCGTTGTCGGTTCCCTCCAGGTAACTGGACGTCACGTCGTAGAAAAACAAATCGGTCGCGCCGTCGCTCCAGCGGTCTCGAAACAAACGGTCCTCAATGGAGGCCTGGGATGTCTCCAGCCACGAGAGGTTGTCGTACAGATCGTCTTCGGTGAACCCCTGGTCGAGGGCGAGGGCGTCGCAGGCGGCGTGGGTCTGAGCGAGGCGGACGGCCGAGAGACGGGAGCCCTGGTCGAGGACGCGGGCGAGGACCTGCCAGAGGGCGAGTTTGCCCTGGCGGTCGTTGCCGAGGGCGCGCTCGATGCCGAGCCGCCGGGCGACCTCGAGGACGGTCCAGAGGGCTCCGACCGAAAGCCCCTCCTGAACCGTGACGGGGCCGACGCGGGCGCGAAGGCTGTCGAGATTGCCCTTGTTTTTCAGGGCGAGTTCGATGGCTTCGATTTCCTCGGGCGCGCAGTGGGAGAGATTGGCGATGGTGCGGTTTTTGACGGAACCGTTTTCGCGATAGGATTCGCGAAGAAGGACGCACTGGTAGTCTTTGTGGTTGCGCCGGGACTTAGTTCGGGTGAGGTACACGACGGGGCCTCCCGCAATCAATTGACTACACATAATGCGCACTAATGCCTGTGAGTCAAGGCAATAATGATGTATTCTGCAAAATTTTAGTGACTACATACAGGGTCAAAAAAAAGCCAAGTCCAACACAACCAGTCTTCGACGCCAAGAGGGCGGCGGAACATCCGTTAAAACGGTCGATCGGATCGCGTTCCCGACACACGAACTCTGCGCCAGTAGGTTTTCGCCTTGGGATCGGGGCGCTGTTGGAGAAGGTCCCGGGCGGCGACGCGGGAGACGATGGAGTAGGGGCCGAGAATGGCGAAGTAGAACAGGCCCGCCAGCGCGTAGGCGATGGCAAGCCCAAGACCACGTCCAAGCCGTTTGAATGAGTCGAAGATCTTGCGCATGGTTGTCGTTCATTCCTGGGGTCTGGTGTGAGAGTGAGCCAGTATGGAGTCGGCCACGGATTGCGCGACCACTCGGTTGCCCAAGGAGGAAAGATGGACCGTGTCGACCCATATTTCCTTTTCCCGTTTGTGGCTCTGGAGACTCTCGATGGCTTCACGGGTGGGAACAACAACGGCTCCACATCTTTCCGCGGTGCGATCGAT
>JAKPSR010000017.1 GCA_029571425.1 Spirochaetota bacterium
GGACGGTGTGTGCCTACGCTTCCATCCAGCTCGTCATCATGACGCTGTTCCGCATCACCGCCTCCGAGACGAGGGAGTCGCTCTTTTCCTACGCCGTCGCGTCGGTTCTCCTGCACGCGGCCCTCATCATCTTCCTAATCGCCTTCAAAAGCACGTTCTACAATTTATCGACGGAAGCACCGCTCACCCGGATCAACGCGGCGAACCGAATCACCCTGCTTCGAATCAGCAGCCTCCCGACGGTGGCGTTTCTCCTTCGCAACCGCGACATAACCGTGATCAAGACCGTGCTCCCTGTCGTTCTCGTCGCCGTGTTCCTAACCGACACTTTTGACGGGCAGATCGCCCGGAGAGGCAAACAGATCACCAAGATGGGGCAGATGCTCGACTCGATAAGCGATTACAGCCTCTTGACCGTGATCTCCCTCGTCTACCTTAGGAGCGGGATCGTGCCCGCATGGTTCTTCTTGCTTATCTTCGCCCGTCTGCTCTTTCAGGCCGTCGGGATGCTCGTGTTCATACTGATGCGAAAGCCGATAGAGACGAAGTCTACGATCGGGGGAAAGATGGCGATCGCGACGACGATGGCCCTCTACGTGGCCGAGCTCGTGCGGCTCTTCCTGCCGCCCGCCTGCGATCCCGCGTTCAAGGCCCTCGAGTTGATATCCGGCGCAATCGTATTCGCGTCGTGCTTCGAGAAGGCATACATCTTCATTAACCACGCGAGGGCGCCGTCGCGCGCGCAGAACGCGTGATCACGGGTACGACTTATAATCCTGCACGATACTGATCCCGCTCGACACCTTCTTTCCCGGCGCCATTGAGCGCGCGACCTCGAGGGCCTTCTCGATGACGGCCGACGAGTCGGCGACCCCGTGCAGGACGATTTCGTCAGGACCCGCGCTCGCCTCAAGGAAGTGTATCGGGATCTTGAGGTCGAAAACGACATGATTGACGATCCGCTGGGCTTGCAATAGGTCGCCGATCTTCCCGAGACCCTCGGCCTCGGCAACGGAATCGACGGTAAGCGCGCACGCCTCGCGGACGATGAGCGCGGCCTTCTCCGGGGTCAGCGAGTCGGTGTTCAGCACGAGGTGGTAGCTCGACGGGTCGTCGTGGTCGATGTTGAAGAAGCACTTGTGAAAACCTAGCCGGTTGGCGTCGCTTTCCTGTACGAGGGCTTGCGCCTTTTTCTCGGGCCACGAGAATTCCTTCATCAGCCGCCCCACGCGCACCTCGTCCGATGCGACGAGGCGAACGGCGTAACAGCCGGGAACGTCCTTAAGGATGGCGAACCCGCCGCGCCCTATGAACACGCAATTCCCATCCTTGGCGCGGGCGTACACCGCCTCGCGCAAATAATCGAAGTACTCGTCCCGATCGCGGGCGAGGGACGCCCAAAAACCCGGTTTCCTCTCGTCGTACTTACGAAGCTTTTCCTCGGAAAGCCCGTGCTTCATCAAGTCGTCCTCGAGGGTTTTTCGGTTAGCGAAGGAGTATCCCAGCAATCGGGCCAGCTCGGTAGCCACCTCGTCCCCGAACGACGCGATCTGCCTCGAAATGGTGATTATAGCCATATCGAACCTCCTTGCGTGGTATACTGTACCCGCACCTCAAGCATAGGTCCGTTTCGTCGGGCTGTCAAAGGAGCGAATAGATGAATCCGCACGATCCCCTTACCTGGACGCCGATCGGAAGGAAACGGGTCTTCTCGACCCGGGTGTTCGACGTCGTCGAGATCGAGAGCCGATCGCCCGAGGGGGACGACGGGCGTTTTTTGTCCCTAGAGGCCGCGGATTGGGCAATCATCGTGCCGACGGTGCGCGCCCCGGACGGTAGCGAGCGATTCTTGATGGTGCGCCAATGGCGCCACGGTTCCGAGT
>JAKPSR010000024.1 GCA_029571425.1 Spirochaetota bacterium
GAGGCGGGTCGCCCGGCGGCCATGCGCGTCGCCGCGGCAGGCCCCTCGACCCAAACCGCCCCGAAAGCGGCTGTCTCCCCCGCGGGGGAGACCAAGCCCGTCATCACCGAGGCGATGAATCTTTCACCCGCCGACCTCGACATAGAGGCCGACTGGCAGGACGCGGCTCCCGCCGCCCCGGCATCGGACGACGGGCAGATGGATATTTTCTAACACGAGGCCCACATGGCGAAAGGCAGTTTGCAGATCGACGTGCTCGGCGCCTCTTTCGCCATTCAAGCCGACGAAAAGCCAGAATACCTGGCGGCCCTATATTCCCATTACCGAAAAACAGTTTCCCAGATCGAGGCTTCTGCGGGGGTCGCAAACCCGCTGAAGACCGCGATCATAGCCGGCATACTGATTGCCGACGAGCTGTTTAAGGAAAAGATGCGGAACGCTTCTTCAACCGCCGCGCTCGACCTCGCTGAGGCAGAGCGAATGGCCTTGAAGATGATTTCACGGATAGACCAGGTCATCAGCGAATGAGACGCCTTTTCGCCCTCGATAACCGCGTTCGGACGTATCCTTGGGGCACGACCGACGGAATAGCACGTTTCCTTAGAATTGAGAAAGATGGCACTGAGCCCTGGGCGGAGCTTTGGATGGGGGCATACCCAACGAACCCAAGCGCCGTCATCGACTGGCCCGCGCAAGGCGTCCGCACACCGCTCGACGCCTGCATCGCGCGGGACCCGGACCTATTCCTCGGCGAAGGGAATGGGCGGGGACTTCGCTTCCTTTTTAAGATACTGTCCGCGGCCCGGCCTCTTTCGCTACAAGCCCATCCCGACGACGCCCAAGCATCACTCGGCTTCGAGAAGGAAGAGTCCGCGGGCGTCCCGGTATCGGCGCGGCGGTTCATCACCCCGTCGGGGAAGCCGGAATTGCTCCTCGCCCTCGACGAGTTCACCATGCTCTGCGGTTTTCGCGCGCCCGAGGAAGCAGCGGCGCTTCTCTCGGATATCTCCGCGCCGGAGGCCCCGCGCCTCGCAAAGATGGCGGCAGATGGTGAGTACATACCCCTACTTCGCGCGCTTTTTACCTTGCCGCCTGAGGATCGAAAAAAACTTATCATAGCAGCCATCGGCTCATCGGTAGGCGGGTCCTCGAAGGCCGCGCCTGCAGGTGCTGGCGTCGTCGAGGCCCGCAATCTAGCCCGCCTTCTCCACGTCCATTACCCCGATGACGTCTGCATCCTCGCCCCTTTCTTCCTGAACGTCCGTACCCTTTCCCCGGGAGAGGCCACGCATATCCCGACAGGAGTGCTGCATTCATACATCGGGGGAACCGGTCTCGAGCTCATGCCAAACTCCGATGCCGTGCTACGCGCAGGCTTGACCGGCAAGACCATCGACGTCCCCGACCTTTTCTCGTATCTCGATCCGAAACCCTATTCCCCCGCGACCATCGTCCCCGCCCGCCTACCGGGCCAAACGATATACACGCTTGATTCGCCGCGCCTCGAACTCCGCAGGATCGAGGTGTCCGGAGAGCGCGTCCCGTTGCCGGCCGGGGTGCCGTCCATAGCGATCGGGGAACGGGGAACCGTGAGCCTCATCGCCGACGATGACGCCGCGACGGTTAAGCCGGGCTCCTCGATATTCGTGTCCGGCTCGACCCAATCCCTCCGCGCCGAGGGGGCGGGCGTGTGCTATCTCGCGAGCGCGAAGGGCGACTAAGGGTATGCTCCTCTGGATCGACGCCGATTCCTGCCCTCGCGCCGCGAGGGACCTCGTCTGCAAGACGGGAAAAAGGCTCGGGTTGCCCGTCCGTTTCGTGGCAAACCACCCAATTCCAGGAACGGATGGACTGCCGTTCGAGATGGTCCTGACCGAAGCGAGCGCGGACGCCGCCGATAACTATATCGTTGAGAACTCGGAACCGGGAGACCTTGTCGTTACCCGCGATATCCCCCTCGCGAAGCGCCTCGTCGACCGGTCGATACCGGTCATCAACGACCGCGGCGTCGTGTACACGGAACGAAACATCAACGAGCGGCTCTCGATGCGCAACTTAATGCTCGATCTTTACAAAAACGGCATTGCGCCGGATCGAACGGGAACATATGGGAAAAAAGAGCTAAACGAGTTCGCGAACGCCCTCGACCGCGAGGTTCAGCGCCTCGCCCGCGAGGCCCGCGCTGCGGCCCGCAGCGCGACCCACGAAGCGGCGCGGGACTCAACGGGCGGCGGGACGTACATCCCGCCGGGACCTTAACTTTCCTCGACGTCGGGGAAGCGATCCCTAATCGACTGAATGGACGGCAGTATCTCAAAAAAAGCGTCGACGACCGCGGGGTCGAATTTCGTCCCGCGCAGGGACTTAATCTCGGCGAGAACCTTTTCCTCGTCCCAGGGCTCCTTGTACACGCGCTTGCAGGAAAGCGCGTCGTACACGTCCGCGAGGGCGACGATCCTTCCCGCTATCGGGATTTCCTCGCCCGAGAGCCCGCGCGCCCTACCCGTTGCCGGGTCAGTCTCGAGGGAGGAACCGTCCGAGAGGGAAACGTGGCCGGGATATCCCGTGCCGTCCCAGTTCTCGTGATGGGTCATGGCGACGTCGCGAGCGACGGAATCGATCGGGGACTCGATCTCGTTGAAGAGCCGGGCGCCGAGCCAGGTATGGCCCTGCATTACCCGATACTCCTCAGCGGTGAAGCGGGCAGGCTTTTTCAGTATGAGGTCGGAGATCGCGACCTTGCCCACGTCGTGAAGCATCGAGGCGATCTTCAGGGTATCGCGGAATTTCCGGCTCTCGTTCTCGTCGATAGAGTGGTTAAAGGCCCAACGGTCGTATATCTCGACAGCGTAACTTGATACCCGGTTGACGTGCGGGCCCGTTTCCTTCGGGTCGCGCAACTCCGACATGCGGATCATCCGAAGGACCATCGATCGGGTCAGGTGCGCGTGCTCAAGCGCGACGGTCGCGTTCGCGGCGAAGTGGCTTATGTACAGCTCGTCATCCTTGCTGAACGAAGTGACGTTTCCCTCCTCGTCGAGCGCGTTCAATACCTGCAGGACGCCGAGGATGTTGCCGTTCGAGGTCTGAAGGGGGATCGTGAGGTTCGAGACCGTCCGATAGCCGGACACGGAGTCGCTTTGCCTGCCGAACTTATAGGGCTTGTCCGGGGAGATTTGGTAAACGTCGGGCTCGTTGACGAGCTGCTTGGTCAAGGCGCTGTAGCCGGCGATCGTCTTTTCGTTGATCGGAAACGAGAAAAAGGAGTACACGATTTTCTGCCCGGGCGGCAGCTGACGCTGCAGGGTGTCGTTCTGCGCGTAGTGAATGGCGAGCCGATCCCCGTCCCTGACGTAGATCGACCCGGCGTCCGCGCGCACGACCTTACGCGACTCGACAAGAATCTGCTCCATGAGCACGTCGACGTCCTGGATCTTGTTCAGGGCCGCCTCGGTCTCGATGATCCCGGAGAGAATTTCTTCCCTTGTCTTCGTCGTGTCAGGCATCGCTGAGGCACTCCCCTGAATGTTGGTGTAGATGGCTATAGTTTACAATACTTTTTTTTTTGCGTCCAGTAATAAGCCATGATATACTAATATACACCATGGTTCAGAGCGTTTCACTGATTGAAAAGGAATTCCTTTTAAAGACCGTGTGCCAAAACGCGCTGCCCGTGCATTTTCACGGTCTCTCGACCTCGGCCACCGGCCACATCGAAGGGTCCGATCGCGAGATGATGACCGTTTCCCTCGTCGATCCGGTCGATGACGGGCATTTCGCCCTTTTCGAGCACGTTACCGGCTACTTCGACTGCCACGGGACGACCTACGCGTTCGATACCACCGTGCGTACCTTGAAGAAACGCGAGATGTCGATCGACCTTCCGGCAAAGCTCCTGCGGAGCCTGCAAAGAACCTACGTTCGGGTGCGCAAGCCGCGGGATGTTCGCGTCCGGT
>JAKPSR010000035.1 GCA_029571425.1 Spirochaetota bacterium
GCGACGTCGTCGAGCTTACCCTCGCCCAGGGGGCGTGGATGGCCGTCCTCGCGGGGAAGGCCGCGGGCTTCGACGAGGGTCGCGCCCTCTGCGAGGGGGCGATACGATCGGGCCGCGCGCTCGAGCTCTTTCTCGAGAACGTCCGCCTTCAGGGCGGCGACGCGGCCAAGCTCCTCGCCGACCGGGGAAAGCGGCGGAGCCCGCACCGAGCCGAGCTCCGAGCCGAGCGCTCGGGATTCGTCGCCGGGATCGACGCCTACGCGATCGGCCTCGCCGGGGTTCACCTCGGCGTCGGCCGCAACCGCACCGACGAGGCCGTGTGTCCGGAGGCGGGGATGACCCTTCACCGCAAGAAGGGTGAGGCAATCCGCGAGGGCGACCTCCTCATCGAGCTCTACGGAAAAGACGAGGCGTCCCTCGGGCCCGCGCTCGAGCTCGCGCGCGGGGCCGTCCGCTACGCGGATGACCGCCCGGCGGACGCGCCGCTCATACTAAAGGAAATCACCGCACTATGATCTGGAACAAAAAGGAACTCGGCCGCGAGATCGTGCGCGAGATATCCCAGCGCTACGGCTGCGACGCGCTCACCGCGTCGATCCTCGCCCGGCGCGGCGTCGTCGAGGGACCAGACCTTCTCTTCTATCTCGAGGACGACCTTCGGTTCGCCCACAATCCCTTCCTCTTCCGCTCGATGGAAGACGCGGTCGACCGCATCCTCGACGCCAAGGAGGAAGGCGAGAAGGTCCTCGTGTTCGGCGACCGCGACGTCGACGGCATCACGAGCACCACCCTACTCTACCAGGCGCTCAAGGACCTCGGGCTCGACGTGAGCTGGCGAGTGCCGACGGGCGACGATCCGTACGGCCTTACCGTCGAGGCTGTCGACGCGCACGCCGACGCCTACGGCACCCTTATCGTCACCGTAGACTGCGGGATATCCTGCGCCGACGAGATCGCGCACGCCGCCTCGCGCGGGATCGACGTCGTCGTCGTCGACCACCACAACCCGCCGGAAAACCTCCCCGACGCCGTGGCCATCGTCAACCCGAAGATGCCCGACTCGGGCTATCCGTTCCGCGACCTCGCGGGCTGCGCGGTAGTTTGGAAGCTGATCTCGGCACTCCGCTTCGCCTGCCTCGACGTCTACAAGCAACCGATCTGCCTCCTGAACGCTAGGCCGTCGAACGAGGCCTACGTAATCGAGGCGGTCAAGCTCGTCAACCTCGTCGAGGTGGAGCGCATCTCGGAGACGGTCGTGCCGGGCATGGTCAAGATCTCGCAGACGCGCCTCGTTCCCTTCCTTCAGGGGCAGCAGATCCTGGTATGGGACGCGGCGACCCAAGTCCGCCAGCTCGAGAAGGCCTTCGGCAAGGGAGTCGAGTTTAACTGCTACGACATCGCGACCGACATAGCCCGCGATATACCGGCCGCGCGCGGCGCGAGCCTCCTCAAGCTGAAGGACCAGTCGAAGATCGCGCGCTACAACGGGAAGCCGATTGGCGAGCTCGACGGATTTCTCAATCTCTTCGTCACCTTCCTACTGCGAAAGAACGGGACCTGGGGGCCGCGCGAAGCGGAAGAGCTTCAGCTGGTCGCCCTCGGCACGCTCGCCGACCTCATGCCCCTGCGCGGGGAAAACCGAATTCTCGTCCGACGAGGGCTCGCCGCGATGAACGAGCGGCCGCGGCCCGGGCTCGCCGAGCTACTCTCGCGCCAGGGACTCGCCGGGAAGCGGGTCACGACGGGCGACCTTTCCTGGCAGATCACCCCGGCGATCAACGCCACCGGCCGAATGGGCACGCCGGAACGCGCCGTCGAGCTTTTCCTCGCGGACGGGCCCGTCCCGCGCCAGCGCCTTGCCGAGGAGGTGGTGCGCCTGAACGGCGACCGAAAGCAGCTCGGCGCGGATAGCTGGGCCATCGTCGAGCCGCTCGCGCGCGCGAGCCTTCCCCGCTTCTCCGAGCGCCTCGCCGTCGCCTACGGCGCGGGCATACACCGCGGGGTCACCGGGATCATGGCGAACCGCGTCGCCTCCGCCTTCAAGGTACCCGCCGTCGTGATATGCCTAATGGAAGACGGCACCGCGGTCGGATCGCTTCGTTCCGCGCGCGGCTTCCACCTCGACGCCCTGCTCGAGCCCTGCGCCGACCTCTTCATCGACCACGGCGGCCACGCGTTCGCCGCCGGCTTTAGTCTCCACGCCGAACGGCTCGACGAGCTTCTCGCCCGGCTCGAGCGGCTCGCGGCCGACGCGCGCCTGCCGGACGGCGACGCGGAGGAGGAGCTCGAGATCGACGCCGAGCTTCCGCACGAGTACCTGACCCCGGCCATCCTCGACCTCGCCGACCGCTTCGAGCCCTACGGCGAGGGGAACGACCAGCTGACCTTCGCCGCCCGCGGGATGAAGATCGTCGCCGCCGACATAATGGGAAAGGCCGAGCGCAACCATTTGAAGCTGACCCTCGACTGCGGGAAGTACAAGTGGCCGGCGATATTCTGGCAAGAGGCCGCACGATTAAACCGAGACTTCGCCGTGGGGGACCGGGTAGACGCGGCCTTCCACGTCGCTCGAAACGCATTTAACGGGACCGAGATCCCGCAGATGATCCTGGAAGACGTGCGGAAGGTCGAAGGATGAGGGCGGCCCGTCCCCGATCGCGCGCTCGCGGCCTCGTCGCGGCCGTCCTCGCACTCGTCGCCGTCCGCTCGGCGATACCGTCGAGCAAGCCCGAGGCCGCGTGGACGGTCACCGCGCCGGCCTCGGTCCGCCAAGGCGAGGTCGCCGTCGTCGACGTCAGGTCCGACGTCGCCATCGCATCCGGCTCCGCTGCGCTCGCCGGACCCTCGGGCTCAACGGTCACCCGTTCCGTCGGCTTCCGCGCGACCGAGGCAGGGAGCCGCTTCGTCGTCCTCATCCCCATCGCGACGACCCTCACGCCAGGCGTGTACTCCATCGAGACATCGATTGAACTCGCCGACGGCGCGCCGATCCATTCGACCGGAAGCCTCGCCGTCGAAGCGGTCGCGTACCCATCCGAGGACGTACAACTCAACGCGGCGAACACGGCGATACGGACCGACGCGAGTCCCGAGCGCCTCGAGCAGATCCGCGCCCTTTCCGAACTACTCGCGACCGTGGACCAAGGAGCCCCGCGCTTCGCGGGGCCTTTTATCACGCCGGTTGACTCGACTCGCCGCACCTCGCTCTTCGGCGACCGCCGGCGATATATCCGCTCCGACGGGAAGGCCGAGACCACGATCCATTACGGAATCGACTTCGGAATCCCGACGGGGACTCCGGTGCGGTCGACCGGGGCAGGACGCGTGGCCTTCGCCGGCAACCGGATATCCACCGGATTTACCGCCGTCGTCGAGCACCTTCCCGGGGTATACAGCCTCTACTATCATCTTTCCGCCCTCTCCGTCACGACGGGGCAGGAAATCGCCGCGGGCGCGCCGATCGGCCTTTCGGGGTCGACCGGGCTCTCGACCGGCCCCCACCTTCATTGGGAGATGCGGGTAAACGGGGAAGCCGTTTCCCCCGACTGGTTCGTCGAGCGCGCCCTGTATTAGGCCGTTGACTTCCCCTCCCCTTTTTTGCTATTCTGGTCAGACACTGACGGTCGAACCGAAGGGAGGTGATGAACACATGGCCCACATCGTCGTAGACGATTCCGAGAACCTCGAGAAGGCGATTAAGCGCTTTAAGCGCATGGTCGAGAAAGAGGGGATCATCCGCGAATGGAAGAAGCGGGAGTACTACGAAAAGCCCTCCACCATCCTGAACCGGAAAAACAAGGCCCTTCGCCGGAAGCTTATGAAGAAGACCCGGAAGACCAGGGACCCCAAGGGCTATTAAAGCCCAGGGTTACTAAGCCCTAAGAAAGAGACCGTCGAGGCGACCAGCCCGACGGCCTTTTTTTTGCCCCCCGCAATCTCATTGACCGTACAAAAAAAACCTTCTATGATGGGTATATCTATGGGATTCGCGACCAGCCAACAGTTAGCCCGATACTACGAGCTATACCAAAACATCGACGTCACCTTCACCAAAGAGGTCATCAAGGCAACCGGTCTCGTGCCCCAGCAGATATTCGTCAAGGCGCTCGGTGGGCAATGGCCCTGCGTGGTCAACTCGACCTCGCTGACGGGCGCGAAGATCATCGCGGGGACGAAGAGCGGCCTCTACGAGAAGATACAGCAGGGGAACACCTCGGTGAGCCTCCGCTACAGCTTTAGGGCCGAGGACTCGGGCGACACGATGTCCTTCTTCGTCGCGGCGAAGGTCCTCGGGGTTACCCAATACGCCGGGTCCGGCGACCTCATCCTGATTAACCTCGCCTACACCCAGCGCGCGCCCGACGACCTCATCGAGAAGCTCGGTACCCTGCTCGAGGCCAACATCAACTCGGCCAAGCGCCGCGAGGAACGCATCCTCGTCACCCCCGACTCGATGCGCCGCCTCGGCATCGTCCAGAAGGAAACGATCGTCTTCATCCAGGGCATCCCGCGCCGGTGCATTCTCCGCGACCTCTCGTTCTCGGGAGCGAAGGTGATCATGGTCGGGCTCGCCCCCTTCCTGATGCAGAAGGAAGTCGTCCTTCGCGTCGACTTCGACGAGCCGCGCATGGCGGTCGGGATAAAGGGAACGATCGTCCGCACCGAGGATGTCGAGGGGCGCAAAGACCTCGTCGCCCTCGCGATCAAGTACGCGGACAACGAAGTCCCGATGGCGTACAAGATGCACATCAACGCCTTCATCTCGCAGCAGCGAAAGGCCCATCTCGAGGAGGCGAAGGAGGCGGTGTCCGCCGCGCCTACGCCCGCGGCCACTGCCCCGTCCGCGGCCGCCCCCGCGGACAACGGGGAGATTCCTGAGGCCGAGCCCGTCGAGGACGGGCAGGCAGTTACCTAGCGAACGGCGCCCCGCCGCAAAGAGGTTCCAATGTCAAATCCGCTCGATTCCCTCGTGTTCGTCGCCGTCCCGGCGACCGTCCCGCTCGCCGGCGAGATCCCGGGCTTCGATCCCTCGATCCCGCTTCCCGTGCAACTCACCGGCCGCGACCCGTCGGCCGGGTCCGGGAGCCTAACCCGCGAGACCGTCCTCGCCGGTATCCTGACCGTCCTCGCCTACGACGCCGAGAACGCCCACCTCGACTACTACCGGTCGATCCTCCGCGCGCTCTACCCCTCGGTCCGCGAGGAGATGACCGAGGCCGCCATACTCAAGACGCGAAACGGCGACTTCGAGCTCGCCGAGGAGATTCTCCGCGCCCTCAGGGGCCTTGACCCGGAGGACAAGATAACGACGCTGAACCTCGCCCTCTTGATGGACGAGCGCGCGGCGAGCGCCGCGA
>JAKPSR010000048.1 GCA_029571425.1 Spirochaetota bacterium
GCGCGCGAGGCGCCGGCTCATCGACCGTCGCCCGACCTATGGTCGCCCGACCGAAGGTCGTCCGACCTATGATCGGCAGGGCCCAGCCCGAAGGCGACGAGACCGAAGAGCGCACCGCCTACGGCTAGGGCGACGAAGCCGAGGGCCCTCTTCTCCGCGAGAACCAGGGCGACGAAGAGCGCGAGAGCGCCCGCCGGGATCGCGAGGCGAAGGGCGGCGAGGATACACGCTCGGGGGCCCCGTTGCGCGAGTCGGCGCATCGGATGCCACGCGAGGGCGGCGGCGGCGAGGGCGAGTATGGCGAGGAATATAATCGAGTAGAGACGACCGTCGGAGACGGCGAGTCGCCAGAGTGGGTAGACGACGGCGAAGCCGATCGCGAAACAAAGCGCGACGAGAAGAAGGAAACGCGCGGCGCCGGAGAAGACGGTCGCGTATCCGGAAAGGATTCTCTTAATCATGCGTTGGGACCTCGCCACGAAAAAAACCGTAGCGGCGCCCCGCAGGGGACGCACACTACGGCTCGCGGAATAACGGATGTTACTCCTCGGAGATCGCCTCGACGGGGCACACACCGGCGCAGCTTCCGCAGCTGACGCAGGTGGCGGCGTCGATCACGCGCTTGTCATCCTTCTCGCTGATCGCGTTGACGGGGCACTCGCCTTCGCAGGCGCCGCAGTTGATGCAGGCATCGGAAATTTTGTAAGCCATATAGGACTCCTTCTCGTGTATATTCTAGGACTACCATAGCGAAAATATCGATAAAAAACAAGCCAAAAGCGCCCGCATGGCCGATCCCGCGCCGGATTCTCTTTTGGTTGTTTTTTCCCCGGAACTGGTATTAAATAGATGGAAGGGGAGGGATCATGGGCCAGGGCCAACAACTCATCAAGAAAAACCTCGACTTCATCAATATATTACCGGCTTGGGCGCAGGAACTTTCCGTTAAGTACTGCTCGAAGACGGCCAACCTCTACTTCGTCCACGGGAACATCCGCGATTTCCTGCCCCATCAAATGAACGAGGGCGAGTTCATGTTCGTCAAGATACAGGACTACATCTCCGAGGTCCTGTTCGGGAACCGCGACATCATCGTCTTTTACGACAAGTCGAGCGGCGTTTCCTTTTGCATGGGGCAGATGGAGAAGGACTACCTTAAGACGATGACCGCCCGGTACCCCGGCGTCCCTCCCGAGGACTTCCTCTCGAAGGATCCCCTGAAGGCCTTCGACTACCTCGAAAGATACTTCGTCCTCAACATCCCGAAGGAACTTCGCATCGTCCTCATCATCGACTACGCGGAGACGATCGTTCCCGCCGAGGAGATCGGCCAGCTCGACGAGGTGGACCGCTACTGCCTCGTTACCCTGAACCGCTGGTCGCACGAGCCTCTGTTCACAAAGGGCGACGTCTCGGTCATCATGATGACCGAGAACCTGACTGACGTGAACCCGAGGCTCTCGAGCTCGCCGTCGACGGTCAAGGTCGCCATTCCCTTTCCCGACACCCTCGTTCGCGCGCAGTTCCTCGAGTTCCTTCAGGGCCGCGAGACACTCTTGCTCGAGCGGGGCCTCAACCCCGAGCGGATGGCCGTGCTTACCTCGGGACTCAACCTCCTGAACCTCAACCAACTCGCCGCCGAGTCCTACCAGGAGGACAAGCCGATCAGCCTCGACTTCCTCCGCGAGCGCAAGCGGGTGATGATCGAGAACGAGGCCGCCGGTCTCCTCGAGTTTGTCGACACGGACCACGACCTCTCGTTCGTCGCCGGGCACGAGTTCGTCAAGAAGCGGTTCAAGAGCGCGGCGCGCGCGATCAAGCAGGGCCGCACCGACGTCCTCCCGATGGGCTACCTGATAGCCGGCCCGATCGGCACGGGGAAGACTTTCATGGTTTCCGCATTCGCGGGCGAGATCGGCGTGCCGATGGTTCGCCTGAGGAACTTCCGCTCGAAGTGGCAGGGCGCGACCGAGAGCAACCTCGAGCGCGTACTCAATATCCTGAAGGCGATGGCCCCCGTCG
>JAKPSR010000082.1 GCA_029571425.1 Spirochaetota bacterium
GAATGAACGCGGCATGTCCACCGAGACGCGCCGCGCCTCCGGGACCATCGCAGCCTCAGCGGCATCCACGGGCATGGACCTCATACCCCAGGGCGCGAGCGGATCAGAAAAGGCCGCGATCCTCGCCTCGGCGGCCGAGGCCGCGCGCCGCGAGCGCATCGGCGAGTACACGCAGGAAGAGGCCGCCAAAAAAGAGCGCTTCGCACTGCTCTCGTCGCTCGAAAAGCGACGCGCGCGCGCGCGCGTCGCCGCCGCCTCAGCCAGGGACCGGATCGAGGTCAGGCGCTCGGGGAACGCGATGTTCGAGATCGTGGTCGACAACCAGAATCCGCATATCGGTCGCCGAAACGTGCACGTGATGAAGGCTGGCTCCCGGCTTTCCGTGGGCGGCGGGCACTCGCCCTTCCTCGTCTTCCTCGTTAAATTCCCGCCGAGGATCGCCGAGCTTCGCTTCGACGGCGAGCGCTGCGACCTCGCCATACTGAGGCCGGAATACTTCCCCTACGCCGAGTCGAGTGTCATCGAGGATTGCGTCGGGAAGGAGATCGTCGCCGTCTCGGACAAGGACTACGAGGTGCGGTTCACTTTCCGCGTCTACGAGGACCCGGTGCGGAAGCTGAACGACCTACTCACCTCGATATCGGGAAACTAAGCGTCACTCACTCGTCGAGTATCCGCTTCGCCCTCCGCTGGAGGGCGCCTTGCTTCTCGTCGGCGGCGACTCCCTCGACGATCGACTTGAGCGAGGGGTAGCGGTTCTTCGCGAACATGTCGAAACCGATGCTCCGCGTGAGCACGTCCTTATGCGTCAAATACGCCTCCGCGATCCCGGCCGATTGCGAGGTATCGGCCTTCGCGATTTCCTTGCCGAGCTCGTAGCGAAGCGTCTTCCTCTTATCGTCTTTTAATGTCGCGATCACGATCGGCTCGAGCCGCCTCACCGCCTCTGCCGGATCCTGCGCGAGGAGCACGGCGGCGGCCTTTACGCGGAACCGGTCTGAGGTCTTTTCGTTCTCCAGTATCTCGAAGAGCCACGCCTTGGCGCGCGACGAATCGAGGATCGGCAAGACCTCGTACGCGCGGAGCTTAACCGCGTCGACAGGGTCGTGCTTCGCCCGGTACAAGACGTACTCGTAGGCGCCCGGAGACTTCCCCTCGGCCGCGGCGTCAAGCGCGGCGAGCCTAACCTTGTACTGCGCATCCTTGAATCCCTCGAGAAGTATCGCGGACGCCTCTGGCTTGGAGAAGTGCCCGAGCGCCTTGACGGAGGCGACGCGCAGTATGGGATCTTGTTCCTCGAAGAGGCGGGCGAGATCCTTCACGGCGGCCTCGCTCCCGATCTTCCCCAGCGCCTCCGCCGCCGTCGCCCGGATGACGGCGTTCTCGTCCTCGTCCCGTACGGCCTCGAGGAATAAGGGCTCGCTCTCGGGGGCACGAAGCTCCGCGAGGGCGAACATCACGTTCTGTCGAACGATGAGTCGGGTTTTCTCGTCGCCGGGAATCTCGCCGTTGAAGAACCCCGTCAGGAAGGCGACATCCTCTGCCCCGCCGATGCGGCCGAGCGCCTTGATCGCCGCGTCGCGGTATTTTCCATCCTCGTCCTCGGCGAGGCGGCGCACCGCGGGCCCCGCCTCCGCCAGCTTGAGCGTCCCCGCGTACTCGAGCGCCGCGACCACGAGCGAGCGGCGGGCGTCGTAGGGGTCCTCGAGAAGCTCAAGTACCGGTTCGCGGAGGTCGGCCACCTTCGCTTGGGCGAAGAGGCCAAGAACCGCCTCGCGAATGGCAGGGCTCCGCGTCTTGGCGTACAGCTCGACGAGCGCCGAGTCGTAGTCCCGCGTTCCCTCCGCCTCGATCTCCTTGATCAGGGGGAGTATGTCGGATTCGAGCCCGTAACGCAGCACGTCCTCCCGCCTGTCGTCGGCGCCCGCGAACGAATGCGCCGCGAGAACGAGTCCCGCCGCGATCGCCGCGACGCGCAACCAAGTCGCCCGTACGTTCATCATTCCGCCCCCCTCCCCGCGAACCTCGCGAGGAACGCCTTGCGATACGAGTCGAACTCGTCCCGCTCGATGGCTTCGCGCGCCTCCCGGATCATCCCGTGGAGGAACGCGAGGTTATGGTAGCTCGCGAGCATGGAGCTGAGTATCTCGTCGTTCTTGTAAAGGTGCCTGAGATACGCCCGGCTGTACTCCCGGCACACCCGGCACCCGCACTCGGGGTCGACCGGCCCAAAGTCGGCCGCGTATCGTTCCTTCTTGATCGCGATGGGCCCGTCTCGGGTAAAGAGCGAGCCGTTCCGCGCGTTGCGCGTGGGAAGAACGCAGTCGAAGACGTCGATGCCGTTCGCGACCGCGTCGAGTATGTAGTCGGGGGTGCCGATCCCCATCACGTATCGCGGCTTACCCGCAGGCAGCAAGGCGGCCGTCGACGCGAGGAACTCGGCGTATACCTCGGGCGGCTCGCCGACCGAAAGCCCGCCGATCGCGATCCCGGGGGTATCGAGCTCGATGGCCCGCTCGGCGCTCTCCTTGCGGAGGTCGTGGTAGAAATTGCCCTGCACGATCGCGAAGAGCTTACCGTCGTATTCGTCATCCGTCTCGAGCCACGCCTTCTTGGCGCGCCGCGCCCAATCGTCGGTGAGCATCAGCGCCTCTCGCGCCTTCTTCCATTCGGTGCCGTGTCCGGTGCAGACGTCGAGCTGCATTTGGACGTCGCTCGAGAACGCGGCCTGAACGCCGACGACGGATTCCGGCGTCAAAAAGTGCGCCGACCCATCGATGTGGCTCCGAAAGCGCACGCCCTCCCTGGTGATCTTGCGAAACGAGGAAAGGGAAAAAACCTGGTACCCCCCCGAGTCGGTGAGGAAGTTCCGGTCCCAGCCCGAGAAGCCATGGAGTCCGCCCGCCTTGCGGATCGTCTCCGCGCCGGGACGTAGGTACAGGTGATAGGTGTTCGCCAGGATGATCTCGAAGCCGATCTCGCGAAGCCAATCCTTGGTCATCGCCTTGACGGTCGCGTTCGTGCCGACGGGCATAAAGGCAGGCGTGCGCACGTCGCCGTGCGGCAGTCGCATGACGCCGGTGCGCGCCCGGCATCGGGCGTCCTGGTGCGAAAGGGTGAATATCGATTCGGTCTTTGCCATGCGTCTACGTCCTCGCGTATCGAAGGATAACGGAACTGATCCCGATAAACAAGACGACCGGGATCCACGCCCCGGCGAGCGGGGATATGTACTCCGACTTCGCCAGGATCATCGTGACCATCTGGGTCACGTAGTATGAGACGGCCACCGCGAGGCTCAGGAGCAAGCTCATCAGGGTGACGTTTTTCTTGAATCGTCCGCCAAGCGAGACGGAGAAGAAAAGCACGATGAATATCGTGAGCGGGAACGAGAAGCGTTTGTAGTAGTTCGAGAGCTTCTCCGCGTACGGCAACCCCGCCTTCCTGATGGCGGCGATATGGCGCTTGGCGTCTCCGGCCGAAAGCTCGTCCACCGACGTGACGTTTCTCCGGAAGGTTTCCGGCGGCTCGTCGAGGCCGTCGGGGGAAAACCCCTCGCGCACGGAGACCGAGCCGTCGGCGGCGTAGAGGTATGTGGTCGCCTGATCGAGGCGCCAACGGCTCCCGTCCCATGTTGCAGTCGGGGAAAGCGACACGGACGTAAGGTCGCGCGCGTTCTCGCGCACGACGACGATAAGCGAGAAGAGCCTCTTCTCCGCGTCTTGGTAGTACTCGGCCGCGTAGACGACGTCCCCATCCCGGGAAAGCGCGACGACGTTCGAGTTGCTGAGCGACTCGCCCTTCTTGATAAGCTCCCTGACGAGCTCGTTCTTCGCCTTCAGGGTATGGATGACGACCCTATCCTCGAAGAAAAACATGAAGA
>JAKPSR010000083.1 GCA_029571425.1 Spirochaetota bacterium
AAGGCGCATACCGAGCACGGCGGGGTCATCTTCGCCTCCGGCTCCCTGGAGATCCTGTCCTACGGATACGGATTCCTCCGCTCCCCCCAGAACAGCTACATGCCCGGCTCCGACGATATCTACATCTCGCCGAGCCAAATACGCCTCTTCAACCTGAAGACTGGCGACACCGTCTACGGGCAGATCCGATCGCCCAAGGAAGGCGAGCAGTTCTTCGCGCTTCTCCGCGTCGAGAGCGTCAACTTCGACGACGTCTCCGTAACCCAGACGCGTATCCCCTTCGACAACCTCACGCCGCTGTACCCGAACCAGAAACTAAACCTGGAGACCTCGACCGAGGAGATATCTACCCGCATCATGAATCTCTTCTGCCCGATCGGGAAAGGGCAACGCGCCCTGATCGTCGCGCCGCCGCGAACGGGAAAGACGATCCTGATGCAGAAGATCGCGAACGCCATCACGGCGAACCATCCCGAGGTGTACCTAATCGTCCTTTTGATCGACGAGCGGCCCGAGGAAGTCACCGACATGGAGCGCACCGTCAAGGCCGAGGTCATCTCCTCAACCTTCGACGAGCAGGCAACCCGCCACGTCCAGGTCGCCGAGATGGTCCTTGAGAAGGCGAGGCGCCTCGTCGAGCACAAGCGCGACGTCGTCATCCTCCTCGACTCGATCACCCGTCTCGCGCGCGCGTATAACCAGACCGTGCCGACTTCGGGCAAGGTCCTGTCGGGCGGCGTCGACTCCAACGCGCTCCACAAGCCGAAGCGTTTCTTCGGCGCGGCGCGAAACATCGAGGAGGGTGGAAGCCTCACGATCATCGCGACGGCCCTTATCGAGACCGGCAGCCGCATGGACGAGGTTATCTTCGAGGAGTTCAAGGGCACCGGCAACATGGAAATTAACCTTGACCGCAAGCTCTCCGACCGACGACTCTTCCCCGCGATGAGCATCAAGAAATCCGGTACGCGCAAGGAAGAACTCCTGCTCACCGAGGAAGAGATGCAGAAAATTTGGGTGCTCCGCAAGGTCATCAACCCGATGGACGATACCGAGATTATGGAGCTCCTTATTGACAGAATGAGAAAAAGCAAGAATAATGAGGCTTTCCTGAGGTCCATGAACACCGGCTCCGCCGGGATGGACTGACGGGAGGCGCGAACGCGCCGCTAAAGAAACCGGCCGGCCCTCGAGTCCCTTGGGACAAGCGGGTCGGTTGCTGCGGTATCTGGCCTACGGCTCGGTATCGAGCCCCGAGTCTCGGGGCGCGTTTATTAGCGGGAACGCGCGCATGGAGGATTCGTATGAAAGATGGCATTCACCCCGCCTACGAGGCGACCAAGATCAAGTGTGCCTGCGGGAACGTGATCGAGACCCGGTCCACCGTCAAGGACATCAACGTGGAAATCTGCTCGGCCTGCCACCCCTTCTTCACGGGGAAGCAGAAGCTCGTCGACACCGCCGGGCGCATCGACCGCTTCAAGAAGCGCTACAACATCAAGGAGAGCTGATCTCTCCGAGCGAAAAAAGGCCGTCCTTGGGACGGCTTTTTTTTTCGCCTACTCCTCGAACTCGGCGCCGACGCTCAATTGCACGCTCGGTCCCCAGGTGCTCGTCTTGAGGACGTAGCGATGGTCTAGGGAGTCTACCAGTACCAATTCCTTCTGGTATACGCGCTCCTGCGAGGCGGTTTCGCTCGTTACGGTCAGTCGGTCGCGCGCGACCTCCTTTCCGTTTAGGGTCACCGCGTACTCGATGTCGAATCGCGTCAACCCATCGTCTCCCTGCGTCGAGCTTACCGAGGCGTCGATCTTGCCGTCAAAGTCGACTCGCGCGAGCGTCTTTCGGTCGTAGAGGAAATATGAGTTTTCCGCGTGGGAGGTCGCCGGATTCGGACTGTCCCCATGGGCATAATAGATGTCGAGGCTCGGCAAGTAGCTCTGTCGAAAGGCGATCTTTACCACGTTCTTTCCGGGCTTCACCTCGAACTCGGCGTAGTAACGGACGATCGGGGACACGATGTAATGGAGGACGTGGCGGCCGGGGGAAATATCGTTAACGCTTTTCTTGAGCCCCTGCGCCTCGTCCTCGACGGTGACCGCGAGGGGCGTGACGAGGTCAAGTATCGGCTCGCGCGCCACCATGCCGAGAAGGAAGACCTCGGTGGGCGCTGGCGTGGCTTGCTTCGTCGTGGGCGCCTTCGGCGTCTCGGCCGACGCGACTGCGTCGCCCGACGTGGCTACGTCGGCGGGCGCACCGGCATCGGCCGGCGCTGCAGCGTCGGCTACTGCCCCTGATACGGTCGAGTCGGCATTCGCCGTTTCCGCGTCGGCGCTGACTCCGCGCGCCAGGAAGATGGCGAGGACTAGGACGGCCACGGCGAGGAAAGCGGCGCCGGCGAGGGCAAGCGTGGGGATAGCTCCTTTTCGGCGGGCCCCGCGAGGGGCTGCTGGCTCGACGAGACCTCGGTTGTAAACCTCGTAAATCTCTTCCGCCTTTTCGATCCCCTTTAGGTAATAGGCGCCATGCAGGCGGGAGGCGACTCGGTCATCGTCCATTAGCCATGACTTCGCGCTGTCGAAAACAGGATAGGTAAGGTAGATATGCCCACCCGCGGCGAGGCTTTCGACGCGGGACGCGCGGTTCACGTGTCTGCCGAAGAGGTCCGTCTGCATCTTGTTCTCGACCGCCGTTTGGCCCATGTGGAGGCCTATCCTTACCTTGATGTCGTCGATGTCCGGATGCGCGGCGTTAAACTCCGCGAGGCGCCGCTGGATGAGCAAGGCGCGCTCAACCGCTGTCGCGGGTTCCGCGAAGACCGCCATGATCGAATCGCCGATGAACTTGATAACGACGCCGGCGCTATCCTCCTCGATCGCCTCGACCAGGATCCTGTCATGCTCCTCGTGGAGCGCATGGACGTAGGTTTCCCCCTTCCGCTCGGTGAGGGCGGTGAAGCCCTCTATGTCGGTGAACATGATCGTCAGGACGGCCGTGTTTTTCCGCTTGCGGTACTCGTCGACGCTCGTGAGGTCAGAGGGGGAAAGGCTGAGGAGGGTGAGGTTCGGTGTATCGGTCATTTTTCTATCCTTCGCGGGGCCAGTGGGCCCGCAACGCCTGTAGTGTACCACACCTACGATAGCACGGGGGGCGTAAAAATCATTCTTTGAGCCCTTGACAGCAGTGCCTGATGGGTTTAACTTTGCGATACAGAGTAAAAGGAGAACGATGATGGGACAGATTGAGGTTTCAAATGATCTCGCGTTGCTTGTATCGGCGGGGTCCCGGAAGTATTTTCAGCCGCACCGGCGGGTCTTCGCGATATGGGGAGTCGCGATCCTGGTCGCCAGGTTT
>JAKPSR010000098.1 GCA_029571425.1 Spirochaetota bacterium
TCGCAATGAAGAAGCCGGCGCGCGAGTGCCGGCTTTTTTTTCGGGAGTCAGGTAGAGAGCATGGTGAAGTTTGCGGACGAGGCGCTGATCGTGGTGTCCTCCGGAAAGGGCGGGAACGGCTGCATAGCCTTCCGCCGCGAGAAATACATCCCCCTCGGCGGGCCCGCCGGCGGAGACGGCGGGCGGGGCGGCGACCTGGTCTTCGAGATCAGGCGCAATCTCCGCACACTGGCCCACCTCCGCTACAAGCAAAGCTTCAAGGCGCGCTCGGGCGGCGACGGGGAGGGGAGCAAGCGGTTCGGGAAGGACGGCGAGGACTGCGTCGTCGCACTTCCTCCCGGTTGCCTGATCCGGGACGCCGATACCGGCGAGCTCGTGCGGGACTTCGGCCTCGAGACCGAGGGGCGCCTCGTCTTCCTTAAGGGCGGGAACGGCGGCTGGGGCAACTGCCACTTCAAGAGCTCGACGAACCAGGCACCGCGCACCGCGCTCCCGGGCCAGCCAGGCGAGACCCGGCGCCTTCGCGTCGAGCTCAACATCATCGCCGACATCGGCTTCGTCGGCTTCCCGAACGCCGGAAAGTCCTCCCTCCTCGACTACTTCACCAACGCGCGCCCGAAGATCGCGCCGTATCCCTTCACGACGAAGATACCCAACCTCGGCGTCCTCCGCGTCGACGAGGAGCAGGACATCATCCTCGCCGACATCCCCGGGATCATCGAGGGCGCGTCCGAGGGACACGGCCTCGGCATCCGCTTCCTTAAGCACATCTCGCGTTCCGCGGGCCTCGCCTTCATCATCGACCTTTCGGACGACGCGTTCCTCGACTCCTACGAGAAGCTCCAGGTTGAGCTCGACGGGTTCTCGCCCGAGCTCGCGCGAAAGGGGCGCATCGTCATCGCGAACAAGCTCGACGTGCCCGGCGCGCGGGAGCGATTCGACGAGCTTCGCGCGAAGTACCCGGAGCTCGATATCCTTGGCATATCGGTGCATAACCGCTGGGGACTCGACGAGGTTCGCGACGCCTTCATCGCCATGGTGAACGGAGACGCCGCCGCCCGCGACGCCGCTTCCGCCGCCGGGGATGCCGAGTCCGTCTCCGCTCCCCTCCTCGACGCGACGGGTTCCGGCGCGGACGGTTCCTTCATGACGGCCGCCGATCTTACCGACCCGGTATACCCGGAGGACGACGGTGGCTTTGGGGCGACCGTGAGCCTAAGCCGGAAGCGGAAGGGCCGAAAGAAGTGAGGATAGCCGTCCTCGGCGGGACGTTCAACCCGCCGCATCACGCGCACCTCGCCCTCGCGGACGAGGTGGCATGCGCCTTCGGGTACGACCGCGTCCTTTTAATTCCCGCCCACGTGCCGCCGCATAAGGAGATGGCCGCGGGGGCCTCGGATCGCGATCGACTTGCCATGCTCCACCGCGCCACGCGGGGCAACGGGCGACTCGCGGTCGACGACTGCGAGCTTAAACGGGGCGGGGTCTCGTTCACGATCGACACTTTGCGCGACCTCGCGCGGCGCTACGGGCGCCGGCTCGAGGGGCGGATCGGGCTCGTGATAGGGGAGGACCTCGTTCCCGGTTTCCCCTCGTGGCGCGAGGCCGACGAGATCGCCCGCGTCGCCGACGTCATCGTCGCAACGCGCCCCGGCTCCCCGCGGATCGATTTCCCCTATCGGCACGTTCGCGTCGACAACCCCCCGCTTGACCTCTCGTCCACCGAGGTACGCGCCCGGATCGCGGGCGGGAAGCCTTGGCGTTATCTTGTATCCGAGCCGGTATACCGGTATATTGTGGGACACCGACTGTATGAGCACGGATGAAATGGAAGAGGCCGCGCGGCGGGTTCTTGAATTCGCACGGGCGGCGTTGAGTCCCCAGCGCCTCGGGCATTCCCTGCGGGTGGCCCATCTTTCGCGCGAGCTCTGCCCGCGTTTCGGCGTCGAGCCGGGGCGGGGCTACCTCGCCGGGATCGCGCACGACATGATGAAGGCATCGGGCGACGCGCGCCTGCTTGAGTTCGCGTCGCGCGACGGCGAGCCGATATCGGCGCTCGAGCGCGAGAAGCCCGCCCTCCTGCACGGGCGAGCGGCAGCCGTCCTCCTCGCCGAGGAGTTCGGCG
>JAKPSR010000112.1 GCA_029571425.1 Spirochaetota bacterium
GCGCGGACGGCGCCGAACGGGTCGTACCTTCTGTCGTATACCTCGGTGCTGCCCACCGACTTCGGGCGCGCCTACCTGCCCGTCGAGGTCGAGGCCTACGTGATGAAGCGCTCGGGTCGCGACGAGACCGGGTACTTCGCCCCGCTCGAGTGAGCTAATACTCGATCGTCCCGCTGATCCCGAACCTAATCTGGATGTAGGAAAGCGACCCGTCTTGGGCGAGGGCCGTCGCGCCCGCGAAGACGGACGCCTCGGCGTGGGCGCCGATTTCCGTGATGAGCTCGTGTAGCACGTCGAGGCTCGCGGAGGTCTTTTCGCCTGACCCGATACTGAAGGTCGCGCTATCCTCTCGCCTCGTGCCGAGCGTGAGGTCCGTGAAGCGGGAGACGAGGCTTGTCACGAACGATCCGTCTCCCCGACGCTTCCACGTGAGCCTGACCTTCTCGACCCAGTTTTTGCCCGTTCCCTCGATAGTGTCCGACTCGTAGTGCAACACGCTTTCCGCCTCGAGGGCGTCGGCCTCGCCGTCGAGAAAGGCGAACGCGTGGCACGCGTCGAGCGACCACGCGTAATAGCCCTTGCCCCACTCGGCTTCCCACACGTACAGCTGCGATACCTCGTCCTGCTCGTACCAGTCGAATAGGTGCAGAACGCCGAGCCGGCCGGCCACGTTAAGGGCGCTGAAGCTTCCCGTAACCGACGCTCCTCTGATGTCCCGCTCCCCCGAGACGGAGGACTCGACCACGGTCTCCCGCCACACGCGGGCGGCGAGGCTAGTGGGCAGCGCGAGGTCGCGAATCGCGCCGAGCGAGGGCCGCTGCCATCCTAACCCGTAGGCGTTGGAGAAGGAACGGTCAGACCCGTCGTCGCCGCGCATGCTCGAGGGGACCGAGTCGAGGAAGAGGTCCGCGATCGGCGGGGTTCGCCACGCCCAGTCGGAGGCCGCAAGGGAAGCGCGGAGGTACTCGAGGTCGTCGGGATACGCGCCGCCCGGGTCGCGCGGCTCTTCGCGTCGGGCGATGCGGGACCAATCGATCGTGAGCGTGGATGAGCCGATGCGAAGGGGCACGGCGAGGCGGAACGTGCCGGCCCCGGCGATAGAGGTTTCCGTCGCGCGGGAATACGATGACTTCCCCTCCGTCTCGAGGCGCACGCCGGAGACGGAGAACCCTCCGTCCGAAGGGAGCGCGGCCCATCCGGCGCGCAGCCGGGCGGTAACGCTTCGGAGTCGCGCGTCGGGCTCTCCGCCGGAGGCTTGACTGGTCGCGCTCTCTCGCCATATCTGGCCCCACGCGGAGCCGTCCAGGTCGCCGAATTCGTCTGGGCCCGTTTGGATGAGCGCGGTGGACGCGTCGGCCGACCAGCTACCTACGCGCGTCGCGAGGGTCGGCGCGTCGAGGGAGAATAGAAGGCGGCGGTCGAGGGCCGAGGGACTGGACGCGAGGATGGAAGTCGCGGAAATGGAGAGCGGCCAGGATAGGGCGATGGCGTTTTCCCTCCGCACCTCTTCCGACTCGAATGAGACCGAGTATCGCTCGCGGAGGGTCAGCGGACCGACGGGCACGAGGACGGAGTGCGTGCTCGATGTCACGAATCGGTCGGACGAGTTTCCCGCCACTGCCCCTGCCTCGATTCGGGCGCCGAGGATGGTGGCGCCAGCCTCCGCTTGACCGGCGAACGCCGGCTCCGGGCTCGATACCCTCGTCGCGGTCTCGGCCTCGCTTCGAAGCGAGAGGTCGCCAAGGACGCGGCGGCCGAATAGCTTCGCCTCGGGACCGTCCCATCGCCACGCCACTTCCGTTTTGTTTCGGCCGACGTAGTCAGTTTCCGTTCCCGCGAGGTGTATCTCGTCGACGAGAACGCGGTACGCGGTTTCGGGAAAGTCGGGGACGGTTGGCGGCACGGGCCAGCCGACGAATTCGAAGGTGACGCGCGAGGGGCGTTTTGACCGGTCGATGTGGGTGACCCCGGCCGACGCGGCGCCGAGGGCGGTGCCGTCGCGCGAGACGGTGCCGCCCTTGAGGTCGATCCTGATCTCGTGC
>JAKPSR010000152.1 GCA_029571425.1 Spirochaetota bacterium
CTCCATATTTCATCATCGGCTCGTCCGGCGAAATAGTATAGGAGAGGTTCGCGAGCCCGAGGTTGAAGTCCCAGTTATACCGCCGATAGTGCTGGTTTACGTCCTTGTCGAGATAAACCTTCTGCCCGGTCTGGAGGTTGGTAACGGCGTTGAATTCCTGCGCGATCTCCTGCTTCGCCCGTTCCTCGTCTTCCTTCTGCTTGAAGGCGGCGACGGCGCGCCGCTCCTCCTCGCGCTTTCGGGCCTCCTCGCGCTGGGCGAGGGCCGCCTTCACCGATTGATACAGGTCAACCGCCTCGCGGTTGTCGAGATTCGCGTCGACGAGTGCGAGGGCGACGACGCGGGCGAGCTCAAGGTCATCGTCGATGATGAGTTGCCGGGCGCGCTTCATCATGTACGCCTCGAGGCGAGGGTACCACGAGGCGGTGGATTGCCCCACAAGGACGGCGGTAATGCGGTCGGCGGCTCGGTCGGCGATCGCGGCCTCGACGCGCTGATAGACGTCGGCAGGCACGCTGGTTTGGCTCCACGCGGAGCAGGCGGCGATGAAGCAAAAAACCGAAAGCAGGATCCGTCTATCCATTCCTACACCTCGCGTACCGCCGCCCAACAAGGCGGCCGGCTGCCTCGCGACATCGCGGGCGGGCACGACCGTACTTCAATCGTAGTTCCCGTCCCGCGAGATTGCAAGCGGACTCAGGCCATGGTACACTTAGGCCCATGGCCAAGAAACGATCGGGCCGGCCCGGGGGAAAGTCCGCGCGCCCCCGTCGGCGCCGCAACAAGCCAATCATATCGACCCGCGTCGCGCTCACCGCGGCGGCGGCTTTAGCGGCGCTCGCGGTCGCCATCGGGATCCTATCAATCGTCCTGACGCGCGAGCCGAAGCGCGGCGTCATACTCGTGCCCGAGGGAGGCTCCTATGAAGCCTCCTGGGCCCCTGCTCTTGCCGAAACGGCAAGCCGGCTCGGCCTCGATGCCTTGTCCATCCGTACCTATTCAAGCGACGCCGAGCTCGCGGAACGCCTCGCGCGCGCGCGGCGAGAGCGCATCGTCTTCGCCGAAGCCCAAGTCGGCCCAGGGCTCGCGGAGCTTTCCCTATCGGGCCTCGCGCGGCCGGTGGACCGAGCGGGCGCGGAGGCGATCCCCTTCTACCGAGGGTTCCTCGCTTCCCTCGAGCACCCGACTGACGGCGGCTCGCTCATGGCCATTCCACTCGCCTTCGAGCCCTGGATAACCGTCGCGCGGCTCAACCGCCGAAACGCGCAAACGCGGTTTCCTGCGATCCTCGCCGTCGCGGCGAAATCCGACGAAGACGCGCTCGCGTGCGCCGCCCTCGCGTCGAGCCCGGAAGGCCAAGCGCCCGACGCCGTCGCGACCCGCCTGGCCAACCTCGCCGGACGGGACGCCTTTCAGCGAAACGCCTTTACGTACTCGCCCCGTGACGCCTTCGCCGTCTTCTCGGACGGAGGCGCCCGATACGCCTATCTTCCCTACTCATTCTTCCGCGCCCTCTCGCCGGAGGAGATCATCCCGCTCGAGATAGTCCCAACGCCCGAGCAAATCGCCACCCCGAAAGGCGCTAGCGTGATCGCCAAGGGAACCGCCATCGTCGTACCCGCCAAGGGACGGTTCCGCTCGCTGACGACCGCGCGCGTCGCAGCCGCGATCTCCGCGCCGGATCTTATCTATGCGGTCGCCCGCGCCAGGAACGCCCTGCCCGCGACGACCGACACGAAGGTCCGCGATTTCCACTCGGACCGCATTCGCGAGCTCGCGAGGGGCGCGGCCCGATTTTCCTTCATCGGGGCGATGCCGGCGTCCCTGGCGGACGGGACTTCCCTC
Organism: Spirochaetota bacterium; assembly: GCA_029571425.1. Taxonomy (GTDB): domain Bacteria; phylum Spirochaetota; class Spirochaetia; order Treponematales; family Treponemataceae; genus Teretinema. Next base: position 1,846 of record JAKPSR010000152.1, read on the forward strand.
GTCGAAGCCGCGCGTCGCGCGCTCGTCGCCAGGTAAGATCCGACTCGGACAAGCCCACACTCGCCCCCTTACTGC
>JAKPSR010000187.1 GCA_029571425.1 Spirochaetota bacterium
TCGCGCGACCGACCATCATCTCGGCCATCCGCTCCTCCGACACCTCGGAGACCTCCACCGTGCCGACGTTCTTGCCGCGCCTCAGCACGGTGCACCGGTCGGCGACCGCCTTGATCTCCTTCAGCTTATGCGTTATCAGGATGATCGTCTTTCCCTCCGCCTTGAGGCGGCGGATGATCTCCATCAACTCGTCGATTTCCTGCGGGGTAAGGACGGCGCTCGGCTCGTCCAGGATCAGTATCTCCGCGCGGCGATAGAGGGTCTTGAGTATCTCGACCCGCTGCTGCATCCCCACGCTGATGTCCTCGATGCGATCTCGCGGGTTCACCTTGAGGCCGTAGCGCTCGGACAGGGCGGCGACCTCGCGCTCCGCCTTGCGAAGGTCGAGGTTGCCGAGCCGGTCCTTCGTCTCGAGCCCGAGGACGATGTTCTCGGTGACGGTGTAGTTGTCGACGAGCTTAAAGTGCTGGTGGACCATCCCGATCCCGAGGGCCGTCGCCGCGTTCGGATCCTTGATCTCGACCTCGCGACCGCGGATGCGGATCGTCCCCGCGTCGGGGTCGTACGACCCGAAGAGGATCGACATCAAGGTCGACTTTCCCGCCCCGTTCTCGCCAAGCAGGGCGTGCACCTCGTTATCCCGTACGGACAGGCTGACGTCGTCGTTCGCGACGACCCCGGGGAATGCCTTGGTGATCCCGACCATCTCGATCGCGTTTTCCCGCATCGCTGGCTCCTCATCGATCGCTGTAGGTTACTGCATCATAGCATGAAAAAGGGCACCGGGACAGAACCCAGTGCCCTTTTTCCGCACGGGAGAGGGCGCGATACGCGCCGGCTCCCCACGCGCTAAGACTTCGCTTAGTTGTCCTTGGCGCCCAGGCCCTCGGGAACGGCCTTCGCGGCGAGGGCTTCCTTGTAGGTCGCGTAGACCTTTATCTTCCCGTTGATGATGTCCTTCTTGGCGGCGTTGACCTTCGACACGATGTCGGAGCCGAGCTCGGCGTTACGGTCGGAGAAGCCGATGCCGTCGGCCTTCATGTCCAGGACGACGACCTTCGACGCGAAAGCCTTGGTCTCGACGGCCTTAAGACCGGTCATGGTCGCGGCCTCGACGCGCTTCAGCATCGAGGTAAGGACGGCGGACTTGCCCTCGGTGTACACGCCCTCCTCGTACTGGTCGGAGTCGACGCCGATGGCCCAAACGTTCTTACCCTGGCTGCGGTATTCCTTAGCCTGGGCGATGGTCCCGTTACCGGTACCGCCGGCCGCAGAGTAGATGCAGTAGACGCCGGAGTCGTACCAGTTCTTCGCCTGCGCCTTCGCGAGCTCGGGCTTACCCCAATCGTTCGCGTAGTAGTCGAAGATCTGGGCGTCGGGCAGGACGGACTTGATCCCCTGGATATAGCCCATCTCGAACTTGGTGATGACCGCGCCGGGCACGCCGCCGATGAAGCCGAACTTCGGGTCCTTCACCTTGTCCGCCTTGGCCTTGAGGGCGGCCGCGACGCCGACGAGGTAGGATCCCTCGTGCTCGGAGAAGGTGAACTGCATGACGTTGGGCTTCGAGACCCAGTCGACGTCGACGATCATGTACTTCTGGTTCGGGTAGAGATCGGAGACCTCGGCGAGGGCGTCGGCGAAGGTGAACCCGGTCACGCAGATCAGGTCGTAGCCCTCGTCGGAGGCTTGCTTGAGGTTCGGGATGTACTTGTCCTGGGTTTGGCAGGTTACGACGTCGTAGAGCTTGCCCCGGTTGGTCTGGTTCTCCCAGGTGTCGCCGTAATAGGCGAGGATGCCGCGCCAGGCGGCGGCGTTGAACGACTTGTCGTCGACGCCGGTGGCGTCGGTGATCAGGCGGATGGTCGGCAGGACCTCGGCCTTTTTTTCCTTCTTCGCGCAGGAGACGAAGGCGGTGAAGGTCACGAGCGCGACGAGCATGCACGCGATCAGCTTTTTCATAGTTCCTCCTAATTGAGCACCGGTTCCGGGAAATTCCGGAAAACCGTTACCTCGGATTATAATCAGCGCCGAGGCCAATTACAAGCTATAATGCGGGATAGGAGCCGAATTATGGTTGATAGTAGATTCATCTCGTTCGGGAGCCTTAACGTCGACCTGAACGTCCGCGTACCGCGTTTTCCCGTGGCCGGTGAGACGGTAACCGGGGGCGATTTCTTCGTCGCATTCGGGGGGAAGGGGGCGAACCAGGCGGTGGCCCTCGCGCGGCTCGCGCTCAAGTCCGCGGCAGGACGGGGCGAGGCAACCCGGCGCGATGATCCCGCGCCAGCCGTCTCGATCGCCGGCCTCCTCGGAGCCGACGGTTTCGGCAGGGATTACCGGGACTACCTCGCCCGGGAGGGACTCGACCTTTCACTTCTCGGCGAGCGCGCGGGACCGACGGGGACGGCGTTGATCGAGATCGAGGATTCCGGCGCGAACCGGATCGTCGTGGTGCCCGGCGCGAACGGATCGGTCGACCCAAGCCTCGCGGACGCCGCCGCGGCGTCGATACCGGCGGGAACGCGGGCGTACGCCCTCCTCCAGCTCGAGGTGCCCCTCGCCGCCGTCGAGCGCGCCCTCGCCTCCTTCCGCGCGCGCGGCGCAGTCACCGTCCTCGACCCGGCCCCCGCCCAAACCCTACCCGACTCCCTCTGGTCGCTCGTCGACTACGCGACCCCGAACGAGACCGAGACCGCCTTCTACACGGGCATCCGGCCGACCGACGCCGACGAGGCGAAGCGCGCGGCGTCCTGGTTCCTCGCGCGCGGCACGGGGGCCGTCGTCGTCAAGGCGGGAGGGAACGGCTCATGGCTCTTCTCGGCGGATGAGGCGTGGGAATGCCCGGCCTTCCCGGTAACGGTCGTCGACACCACGGCCTGCGGAGACAGCTTCAACGCGGGTTTCGCCTTCGCCTTGTCGATGGGGCTCGGGCGCGCTGAGGCGCTTCGGTGGGGAAACGCGACTGGCGGGCTTTCGGCGACGCGCTCGGGCGCGCAGGGCGCGATGCCTAATCGGGATAGCGTCGAAGGGCTGATTCGAGCATGGCCCAAAATCGAGCCGCGTCGACGGTAAGGGCGACCCGCGCGTTCGGCGCCTTGCGGGTCACCCCGGCGAGATCCACGACGGTGCGCCCGCGCGTCAAGGAACCGGAAAGCTCGACGTCGACCCGACATTCGGCGACCCCGAAAGCTTCGGGATCGGAGACGTAGGCGACGCAAGCGGGGTCGTGCATCGCGGGGAACTCGCCGAGGTAGGCGCGGCACGCCGCCATGTAGCGTTCCATGCTCGCGCCGAAGAGGCGAGCCGCCCGAGACGGCAGCGATCGGTAGCGCGCGAGGCGTTCGTCGTCGAGGACGAGGGTCGTCGTGACGTCGAGCCCGATCATGGTTACCCTCGCCCCGCTCGAGAAGACGATCGCGGCCGCCTCGGGGTCAGCGAGGATATTAAACTCCGCCGACGGGGTCACGTTCCCGCGCCCCGCGGAGCCGCCCATCAAGACGATGCCGGCGAGACGCCCAGCGAGGTCCGGCGCGAGGCGGAGCGCCATCGCGACGTTCGTCAGCGGCCCGGTCGGCACGAGGGTATACGTCCCGGCCTGAGCGGAGCGCGCGGCCTTGATTAGGAAATCGACGGCGTGAGCGCTCTCGGCGACGCACGAACAGGGGCCGAACACGGGGCCGTCGAGCCCACTCTCGCCGTGGATACGCGGCGCGTGGCGCGGCGCCTCGATCAGCGGGCGGTCCATGCCCGCGTATATCGGCGCGTCGATGCCAAGCTCGGAGCAAACGTTCAGGGTATTGCGGAGGGTTTTGTCGAGGGACTGGTTTCCCGAGACGACGGTGATCGCGGCGAGATCGAGCGCGTCCGAGCGGCCCGCCATCATGATCGCGGCGGCGTCGTCGTGCCCGGTGTCGACGTCCAGGATGACCTTCGGTCGCACCATATACCGTACCCCCTATTTACGCTGGGCCTCAGCCTTCTTGTGGTCCTTTTCCATTTTCTCGCGCCAGATGTCGGCTTTCTTCTTCGCCTCCTCAGCCTCAGAGCGCTCGTTGAGGATCAGGTGGATGCGCCTAAGGGCGAGGAGGTAGTTGATCGCGAGGCGGAAGTCGTCGATGCGCCCGGTGGAGAGCTCGTACTTCTCGCGATAGCGGTCGGCGGCTTGCTGAAAGAGCCGCTTGACGAGGCGAAGGTGGTACACGGTGTCGTCGTACTCGGCGGAGTGCGGGTCAAGCCCGTCCTTCGTCGCCGTCTTGAGGTCCATGATGTTCCGGGCGACGGCCGCGAAGCGCGCCTCGAGCTCGACGAAGGCCCAGCGCCACTTGGTGTTGTCGCCGTACGCGTCCATGATGAGGCGTATGGCGAGGCCGAGTTTCCGCACGAGGTAATAGCGCTTCGACTCGGGAAGGTTCTTTATCTGGTCGACCTTTTCCTCGTAGTCGGAGTACGGGACGTCGACGTAGTTCGAGACGACTTCCTCGATGTAGATGATGGCCTTGTAGAGTGTTTTACGCGCGTCGTTGAGCGCGTCCTCGTTCTTCACCCCGAGGACGGAGACCGAGAGGTTGTGCTTGGCGAGGTAAAGGGTGGCGAGGAAGAGCATCTCGTCGGCGAGCATCAGCTTCTTGTACGCCGCGCCGGTTTGGTCCCCCTCGATCACCGTGAGCATGTTCTTCTCGCGGATCAAGAGGGCGTCGATCTGCTGTTGGTACGCCGCGACCTGCTCGGCGTACGTCTGTCGGTCGTGCTCGGTCAGTTTCGCCATCGTTCCTCTCCTCCGTTACGTCATCCCGCGGCCCGCCGGGCCAAAAGCTCGCGCGCGTGCTGCACGGACGCGGCGCTCCCGCCGTCGCCGGCGAGCATCCGCGCGATCTCGGCGACCCGCTCCTCCCCGGAGACGGCCCGCGCGCCCGTCGAGGTCTTCCCCCCTGACTCCGTCTTCTCGATCTTGATCTGCACGTCCGCGCACGAGGCGATGCTCGCGAGGTGCGTGATGCAGAGGACTTGCTTTCCCGCGGAGAGCTCGCGGAGATGCGAGCCCACCGAGAGCGCGACCTCGCCACCGATCCCGGTGTCTATCTCGTCGAAGATAAGAGTGCCGGTCTCGTCGGCCTTCGCGAGGACCGTCTTCAGGGCGAGCATCACGCGCGAAAGCTCGCCGCCCGACGCGATGCGCGCGAGGGGCTTCGCGCTCTCGCCGGCGTTCGGGCTAATCAGGAATTCGACCACGTCGAAGCCGTAGGGACCCGACACCTGGGTCGTCTCGCTCCCCTCGCGCACGGCGAGCGAGCAGGCGAAGCGCGCGTTCGCCATCCCGAGGGTGCGGAGGATGCCCTCCACAGACTTCTCGAGCCCGGCAGACGCCTGCTTCCGCTTCTCCGAGATCGCGCTTCCGGCGCGGAACACGCGGCGCTCGAGCTCGGCGATCTCGGCGTCTATCGTCGCCCTCCCCTCCTCGAGGCCGGCGAGGCGCTCGAGCTGGCGCGCCGATTCCTCGGCGTGCGCGAGGACGTCGGCGACCGTGGGGCCGTATTTCTTCTTGAGCTTATAGATGGCCGAGAGCCGTTCCTCGACCGCCTCGAGCCGGGCGGGATCGAAGGAAAGCCCGTCGCGGTAGCGACGAAGCACGGCCGAAAGGTCCTCGAGCTCGTAGTACGCGGCCTCGACGCGCGCGAGGGTCGCCGAGAGTGTCGAATCGATCCCGGCTGCGGTCTCTAGGGCGGCGCGCGCGCGCTTCAGGGCGGGGACGATCCCTTCGTGGCCGAGCGCCTCGGAAACCTGCTCGATCTGCGCGTTGAGCCGCTCGAACTGGGAGAGACGCTGCTCCTCGGCGGCGAGCTCGTCTTCCTCGTCGCTCTTCAGGCGCGCCTCGGTAATTTCGGTGACGGCGAATGAGAGAAGCTCGGCCTTCTCGGCCCGCTCGCGCTCGGAAGCGTTCATCTCCTCGCGCGACCGCCGCTTCTCGGCGAGGGCGGCGTAGAGCTCGGTGAACGCGGCGACCTCCTCGACGATACCGGCGTAGGCGTCGAGGAAGCGGCGGTGCTCGCCGACCTTCAGCAAGGATTGGTGGTCGTGCTGGCCGTGGATGTCGACGAGCTCCGCCGTGAAGTCGGCGAGCTCGGCCTTGGTGACGGGGGAGTCCTGTATCCATGCGGCCGACTTTCCGTTCGACCGGATCGATCGGCGAATGAGTACGCGGTCTCCGTCGGGCTCGATCCCGCGCTCGGCGAGCCAGGCGCGGGCCGCGCGCGCCCCCCGCTCGAGGAGAATCGTCCCGGACACGCGGGCCTCTTCCGCGCCGGTGCGGATCGAGTCAGTGCCCCCCTTTCCCCCGAGGAGGAAGGTCAAGGCACCGATCAGGATCGACTTTCCCGCGCCGGTCTCGCCGGAGAGGATATTGAGCCCAGGCCCGAATTCGAGCGAGACCGAGTCGATGAGGGCGAAGTCTCGAACGGAGAGATCCTCGATCATGGGCGCCCTCCCGACTCGACGACCGGGTTCCCCGACCAGTTAAGCTTCGAGCGAAGCGCGCCGTAGAAGACGTCGGGGTCGCAGCCGACGAGCCTAACCCGGGCGGGCGCCTCGCGGATCACGACGGTGTCCCCCTCCTCGAGGGAGAAAACCTCCTGGCCGTCGATCGTCAGTATCGCGTCGCGGTGGCGCATCCCAAGCACAGTGATCTCCATCGTTCCCTTTGACGGGAGGACGATGGGGCGGTTCGAGAGGGAAAAGGCGCAGATCGGGGTCAGCACGAAGGCGGCAAGCTCGGGATCGAGGATGGGCCCTCCGGA